>CAMAUF010000297.1 GCA_945861295.1 bacterium
ATCCTCACGATCGCCTACGAGTGCGCGGAGGAGGATGGGTCGCTGATCGTCGCGTTGGGCGGCCAGGCGGCACAGGAACCGCCCCAGGCAATCCTCGCCGAAATCCGTGGCGCGCTGGAAGCGGGACAAGCGGCCGGCGTCTTCCGGGCGGCGATCGACCCGGTGGCCTTTGGGCTGTTCATGGCGAGCCAGCTGGAGGCCTACCTGGGCCTGCGCAGAGTGTTTTCGCCCGTCGAGGCGGCGCGCCACCTCTCGGATCTCGTGGTCCACGCGGTCGTCCAACGGTCCGATCGAGCAACTTAACCGCTCCCAAATCAATGCTTGCTATAATCCGGCAACTGCGGGCCCGGCACACGCTGGCGCGCCGAAACAGAGCCAGGAGCCGGCATCGTTGGAAGACCCACGGATCGTTTCGGAACGGATCATCGCCAACATCGAGAAGGTCATCGTTGGCAAGCAGCGCGAGCTGCGCCTCGCCGTCACCTCGCTGCTTTGCGGCGGCCATATGCTCATCGAGGACGTGCCCGGCGTCGGGAAGACGATGCTCGCTCGGGCGATCGCCGTCTCCACGGGCTGCGTATTTAAGCGCATCCAGTTCACGCCGGACTTGCTGCCGAGCGACGTGACCGGCGTGTCGATTTACAACCAAAAGACGGGGGATTTCGAATTCCGTTCAGGCCCGATCATCGCTCAGATCGTCCTCGCCGACGAGATCAATCGGGCCACGCCAAAGACGCAATCGGCGCTCCTGGAGGCGATGGAAGAGCACCAAGTCACCGTCGACGGCATAACGCACAAGATGCCGGCCCCGTTTATGGTCATGGCGACCCAAAACCCGATCGAGTACGAGGGCACCTTCCCGCTCCCCGAAGCGCAGCTCGACCGCTTTCTCATCCGCATCCACCTCGGTTATCCGAGCCGGACAGATGAGGTCCTGGTGCTCGACCTCCAGCAGAACGTGCACCCAGTCGACACGATCCAGCAGGTGACTGACGCCAACGAGATCATGCAGCTGCAGCGCGCGGTCAAGGAGATCTACGTCGACCCGCTGATCAAGCAGTACATCGTCGAGATGGCGAACGCGACACGGGAGCACGAGAGCGTCTACCTTGGCGCCAGCCCGCGCGGGTCGCTGGCCCTGTTCCGCACGGCGCAAGCCAAAGCGCTGCTTGAATCGCGTGACTTCGTGACGCCGGACGACGTCAAGGAGCTCGCGTTGGTCACGCTCGGGCACCGGATTATCCTTAGTCCCGGCGCCAAGGTGAAGGGCGTCACCGTCGCCGATGTCGTGCAGAATTGCCTGAACCGCGTGCCGGTGCCGGGCGCGCGGGCGAGGGTGTAGGCCGCCAATGCGAACGCTGATCCGGGCTGCCCTGGCGCCCGAACGCCGCACGCTGACGTTAGTGGTCGTCGTGCTGCTCGTGTGCGCGTTCGTGGCGTTCGGCACGGGGTTCTGGGTGCTCATGCGCGTGACCTACCTGTTCGCGCTGACGATCCCCTTCTGCTGGGCGATGGCCTGGTACAACACGCGCCACATCGAAGTGTCCGTCGATCGGCGGACCGATCGCGGTCAGGTGGGCCAAGAGGCGCAGGAGGTCATCGACGTCCGCAACCCGTATTGGTTGCCGAAGCTTTGGTTAGATGTCGAAGACCCGAGCGAAATGCCGGGCCACAAGTCTCGGCGAATCATCGTGGTGCCGGGTGGCCGTTCGCGGAACTGGTTCGTAGATACTGCCTTGAAGCGCCGCGGCGTCTTCGATTGGGGCCCGTTGCGGGTCACGGGGACGGACCCGTTCGGCCTTTTCCGGCGCGTGCGCGAATTCGGTGGCGCGCAACAGATCTTGGTCTACCCGCAAGTGGTCGACTTGCCGCATTTCCAGGCCCCGCCCGCCAACCTCCCCGGCGAGGGGCGCTTCCGGCGGCGGACGCACTACGTCACCCCGAACGCCTCGGGCATCCGCGAATACGCTCCCGGCGACGCCTTCAACCGCATCCACTGGCGCAGCACGGCGCGCACCGGCGAAATCATGGTCAAGACCTTCGAGCTCGACCCCGCCAGCGACATCTGGGTCATCGTCGACCTCGAGAAGCGTGTCCACTTCGGTGAAGGCGACGAGAGCACCGAGGAGTACGCCGTCCGTGTAGCGGCGAGCATCTGCCGTCACTTCCTTGTCCAGAACCGCTCGGTTGGGCTGATCAGCTTCGGGCGTGACCTGCGCGTCATCGAGCCGGAACGGGGCAGCAACCAAATGACGCGGCTGCTCGAAACGCTGGCCGTCGTCCGCGCCGTCGGCGATGCGCCCCTTGGAAACATCCTCCAGGAAGAACAGCGCCGCTTCGGCCGCCATACGACGCTGATCGTGGTGACGGCGGCGACCGACGACCACTGGCTGACGGCCATCCAAGCGTTGACGCAACGCGGCGTCCGCACTGCCGTGGTCCTGGTCGACCCGGGCAGCTTCGGAGGCCCTCACTCGCCACTTTTGCTCTTTGGCGAATTGACCGCGAGTGATATTTTGACGTATGTCGTCCGCCGCGGAGACGAACTCTCCGTCGCCCTCAGCCCGACCGTCGGAGGCGTGGCAGCATGGCAAGCATGAACCCAGCGATCCAGCCCTCGGCGACTCAGCGGCTTCAGACGATCGCTGTTTCCGCCCCGCGCTCCCTGATGAGCTGGGAGGACTGGCTCACACTCGGGGCCGCGTTGATCGCGTTCGTCAGTGTCGGCGTATCGATTCAGCAGGCCACTTGGGTACGGGACATGCCCGCCGTGGTGCCGACGATGCTCGCCGCGCTCGTGATCGGGATGTTTGCCGCGCGGCTGCGCGTGCCGGCGGTGCTGGCGCATCCGGTGGCGCTCAGCCTTGGCTTTCTCGTCGTCGTCCTTGCGGTCCAAAGCTTCGCCGACGGAGTGACTGTCTTCGATCGGATCGAAGACACACGGCTCCGCTTGAACGACTGGTGGACCGTCGTCCGCACGGGCGATGTCAGCAACGACAACCTGCCGTTCGTCTCGTTGGTGCACACGATCTGCTTCGTTGCGATCTATCTGGCGACCTACAGCATCTACCGCTGGCACAACCCCTGGTTCGCTATCCTGCCCGCCGGGATCGTGCTCCTGATTAACGTCGCGCTTCAGAGAGACCACCCGACAGGGACGTTGATCATCTTCCTTTTCGGCGCCGTCATGCTCATTTCCCGGCTGCATCTCCAGAAGAGCCAGGCCGAATGGCAACGCAACGGCGTCGACTACCCGGAATTCATCAGCCTGAACTCGGCTCAGCTCACTCTGATGGCCGCGGCCGTCCTGCTCTTCGGCGCCTGGTACATCCCGACAGCGAACAAACTCAATTCGGTCGAGGGCGCATTTGACGCCGTGACCGCGCCCTTCACGGGCCACTCCAGCACCTTCAACCGGCTCTTCCACAACGTTGATTCGCGTAAAGGCGCCCGCCTGCACTCGTTCGGGTCGATCATGGCGTTGCAAGGCGAAGTCCAGCTCGGGACCCGCGCGCTCTACGACATCAAGG
>CAMAUF010000298.1 GCA_945861295.1 bacterium
CAAGGCTCACGGCCGTACGCCGGAAGGCGACGGCGTCGCCGGAAACGATCAGGTCGAGGCCGCCCGGCCGGCCCGCGGGCGCGAGCAGGTCTGCCTCGCACAGCACCTGCGCCGCCCGGCGCGCGACCGCCCCATTCGTGTCGATAACCTGGAGCGCGGGATAGGCCGCGAGGAGCGCCGGTCGCAAAAAGGTGTAGTGAGTGCAGCCAAGGACGACGGTGTCCGCCCCGGCCCGGACCGGCCCCGCCAAGAGGTCGCGGACGCTCGCAACCGTCTCAGGAGCGGCCGCGAGTCCGGCTTCGACGGCCTCCGCGAGGCCGTGACCAGCGACCGTGTCCACCCGCGCCTCGCGCCCAAATTCTTCGAGCACGCGCGTAAAGAGGCCGCCCTCGATCGTGCCCGGCGTCGCCAGGATGACGACGTGCTTGCCCCGCGAACCCGCCGCCGCCGGCTTGAGGCCCGGCACCATGCCGACGAACGGGACGGGAAAGGCCTTGCGAAGCTCCACGATCGCGGCCGCCGAAGCAGTGTTGCACGCGACGACGATGAGTTTTACGTCGTCCCGCAGAAGGCGGTGGGTGATGGCGAAAGCCCGCTTCCGGACCTCCGCCGCGGGGCGCGGCCCATACGGGAAGTAGGCGGTGTCCGCGAAGTAGATGACGCGTTCAGCGGGCGCCAGTTCGCCGAACGCGCCAGCCACGCTCAAGCCGCCGACCCCCGAATCGAACATGCCCACGGGACGCGAATCCATGACCGGTAGGATAGCATCCTCCTGTGCTCCTACGAGTGGACTTGGCGCTCCTTCCGGCGGAGGCCGAGGCGATTGACGCCGAAGCCTTTGTCGTCATCGATGTCCTCCGGGCGACGACGACGATCGCCGCCTTCTTGGCGGCGGGCGCGAGCAGGATCACGGCCGTCGATGCCCTCGATCTTGGCCGCGAGCGCGCGTCCAAGGCGGGCGCCTTGCTGGCCGGTGAGGTCGGCGGGCTCCCACCCAAGGGCTTCGATTTCGGAAACTCGCCCCGCGACGCCGCGGCCGCCGCCCTCACCGGCCGCGAAGTCGTGCTCTTCACGACCAACGGGACGCGAGCCCTCTGCCGGTTGGCGGCCCGTGGTCCGGTCTACGCGGGCGCCGTCGTCAACGCGGGCGCCGTCGCTAGGGCGGTCGTGCGCGCGCACCGTTCCGCCGTCCTCGTCTGCGCTGGCGACGCAGCCGGCACGCGCTTTGGGCTGGACGACTTCGCCGCGGCCGGCGCAATCATCGCCGCCATCGTGGCCGTAGCCTCAGCGTCCGAACTGGGCGACGCCGCTCGCCTCGCCCTCTCGCTCTGGGACGAGCGCGGCCCGGCGGCCCTTCGCGGCAGCCACCACGCCGGCGCCTTGCGCGCCCTGGGCCTGGGCGCGGACATCGACTTCGCGCTCGAACAGGACCGATTCTCGTGTGTGCCGGCGGTCGTCGCTCATGGCGCGGGCTGGGTCGCCATCGAAGACCGCGCCGCTACCCCTTAAGCGCCCGCCAGCGGCTTTCGAGGTCCGCTAGTGTGCGCTCGTCGGGCTCGCGGCCGGCGTAGCGGGCTTGGTCGAAGGCAGCCGTGATGTCGTTCGTCAACGCCGTCTGAAAGACACCTTCCAACGCCGGAGCGAACTCGTCCGGAGTCTGGCCGGGCGTCCGCTCCTGGCCGCGGCGTCCGGCGCCCGCCAGCACCTCGAGGTAGAGCTGTTGGGCGCGCGAGTGCGGCGACGCGTCTCCGCGATGACCGCGATGGAACGGGTTGCGGAGCAGCCCGCGAAGGTCCTCGCCGAACGCTCCCGCCGCTGAAACGGTGGCGCCGTCGCTGCGGAGCACACCCGTCTTGCGGCGGACGCGGACGTACCACGCGGCCGCCCCCGCCACAATCGCGAAGAGGATGATCAGCCCGATGGTGCGAAGCCCATACTCGCCGGCCCGTTCCGCCGCGCTCGGTTCCTTGGGCGCGACCGATCCCTGCTCTGTAGCGACGGGCGACTGCCGAACGTTCTCCAGCTGATCCAGCACGCCAGCCCCGCCGAACAGCGCCGAAAAGAGCTTTTCGAGCAACCAGGCCGGCGGGTAAAGGACGACGTACGCGACCTTCTCGATGGCGTTCCCCAGGGGCGGGCCGATGTGTGGCCCAGCGAACGCGAAGAGGACGCCGAAGACGAGGACGCTCGCGACCGTCAGCCCAAGCGTGGCGCCAAGCAGGACCGCGGTCGTGCCCCCAGCGCGGACGTCGCCAAAGGTAGCCCCGCTCCGGGCGAGCTGCGAACAAGCGAGCGCGATCACCGCGACGGTATAGAACGCCGCCCCGCCGCGCGCCACCTCGCCTCCCCGGTCCGTGTAAACAGACAAGATCAAGGCGATCGTCACGAGCGCGAACGGGATGCCGACCTGTCGCGGGATCAGGTCGAATTCGACCTCTTCGTTGGCACGGCGGGAAGCGATAACCCACGTGACCAAGATGAACAGGCTGCCCAACATCGGCGCGCCACCGTTTTCGGCCGACTTCTTAGAGTCCCGGAGAAAGTCGATGGCCCAGCCGAAGTCCCAAATTGCGACGTCGCTGGCGAAGGCGATGCGCATGGCGCCATAAATGACGACGAAGGCCGCCGCCGCGGCGACGGCGGCGGCGCGCCGGCCTTCGAAGCGAAGCCAGGCAACGCCCTGAGGGATGAAGTATGCGCCCAATGCCACCGCGACGAGCAGTGCAGCGTCTGGCGCGCCTTCCTTGCCATCCCCGAAGCCGGCCGTGAAGAGTTCCGCCAGCGCGTAAACGCTCAGGGCTTCGCTGGCAAGGATCGCGAGGATGGCGATTGCGGCGATCATCGGCCCCCGCTCCACTCGGACTTCGCGCCGGCAACCTGCACCGGGATGCCCGCGGGCGCCCCTTCAGCCGCACGCTGGTTCGTCGCCAGGATGTATACGGCATGGCCGCTGCTGTGCAGGCGCGTCAGGACTCCGGCCAGGGGCGGCGGGATCAACGCCGCGACGACGACGATCGTCGAACCAGCCGGCAGCCGGCCAGACTCCTTGAGCAACGCCCCGGCGAGGTCGCCCATCGTCAAGGGCTGGATCACGGCGAGCGCTTCAAGCACCCGGGCAAGCTGGTCGCGTGAGCGGGACGGAGCGAGCCGGATCGGCCGGTCCGCCTCCGGGTAGGCGCCGTTGGCGAGGATGCCCACGGCGTAGCGCGCGCCCGCTGCCCAAACGGCGACCGATGCCGCGATCGAGACAGCTCGCTCGAGTTCATCCTTCAGGTATCCCTCCCAAGCGTGCTCCAGCGTGTCGATGTTGAGGGCGATGTAGAGCTGCTGGGTGGCCGAAGGGTCGTAAACCCTCGAGGTCAGGTCGCCGCTCCGGGCGGTCGCCTTCCAGTCGATCCGGCGCATCGGGTCGCCGGGCCGGTACTCACGCAGACCGGCGATGCGGAGCGGGTCCTCGAAGATGCGGCTGCCGCCCTTGCGCTCGCCAAA
>CAMAUF010000299.1 GCA_945861295.1 bacterium
GCGACTTCCCCGGTCTCGCCGCTCGCGGGAGCTGGCGTGCGCCCGGGCTCCCCCGCTTCGCCGAGACGTTTTGCCACCTTGGCGCCTTCACCGCAATTCGATGGAGCGAACTCGCCCGTGAGCGGGTTTCGCTCGTTAAGGCAGGTCTCGTTGAAGTAATCGCCGGTGAAGGCGTAGGCGAGCCACGCGAACAGCGCCGCGACAGCGAGGACGCTGGGCGTCGAGATGAACCACGGCAATTTCAAAAGGAGGCTTGTCATCGGATGCTCCGGGTTTCCGGCGTAAGGGCTGCCGTCACGATATCCGGCCTTGCGGCCAGAGACGCGACAGTTCTCTTACGAGTGTCCGAACTGCGCCCCCCGCCCCAGCCGTTCCCTTTACCTTGGCGGCTTGTGCGACAGGCCATCAGCCGGACGCAGCGCGCGGTTAGCCTCTGGACCGCGCCATGTGCCGGAATCACGGAGCGCTTGCGCGGACCACGACCACGAAGGACGGATCGCGGAGCAACTCTGTGAGGGCGCCGGCATCACCATCCGTACCTGGCCCGCGCGCATCGTGCGCGGCGGCAAGGCTGGCGAACGCCAGAAAGAGGTATCCAAACATGAGAAAGCGGCGCAACGGCGGGGGCCCCCGGTGCATACTGTCTTGAGTCGATGCAAGGTAGCAGCGCCCCGTCGCACGCGCACGCCAGCTGGAGACCGGGCCCACGCTGGCGAGCGCCGGTGTCGCTGGGCTCGAGAGTCCGAGATTCCTGTGGAGATCGGGCTGCCGGAGGGGCAAGGGTCAATAGCCCGTAAACATCCCATTCCGTACACTTCGGCACCGTCTAGTGCGTCGCAAGGGCGGCCAGGCGAGCCTGATGAGCCGCGTGGATGAATGGCTTCGGCGCCGTTCCGTCGACGTCGCACTCAATCTGAAAGCCCGAGGGGAAGGCCCAAAATGCAGTTAGCCTTGATCATGATCCCGCTGGCCAGCGTGGCGGCAGTTGCCTTCGCCATCTGGCTCGCCTTCGATGTCCTGCGCCGGGACAAGGGTACGCCGGCGATGCAGGAAGTCGCGGGCACCATCTTGGAGGGCGCGAACGCCTTCCTCAGCCGCCAATATCGCACGATCGGCATCCTCGCCGTAGTGACGTCCATCGTTGTGTCCGTCGTCGTGGGCGTGTTCAAAGAATCGACCGAAACGGGCCTCCTGACGGGCATCGCCTTCATCGTCGGCGCGCTCGCTTCGGGCGTTTCCGGGTACATCGGCATGTCCATCGCTGTCCGCGCGAACGGCCGGACCGCGGCGGCAGCGCAGAACAGCCTCGCCGACGCCATCAACACGTCGCTGCGCGGCGGGGCCGTCTCCGGTTTCCTCGTGGTCGCGCTCAGCCTGATCGGCGTTTCGTCGATTTTCGGCATCTACTCGAACCTGCTCGGCCACACGATCCAGGAAACACCGTTCTTGATCGTCGGCTTCGGCTTCGGCGCCAGCTTCGTGGCCTTGTTTGCCCAACTGGGCGGCGGCATTTACACGAAGGCCGCTGACGTAGGCGCCGACCTCGTCGGCAAAGTCGAAGCCGGCATCCCTGAAGATGACCCGCGCAACGCGGCTGTCATCGCCGACCTCGTCGGCGACAACGTCGGCGACTGCGCTGGGCGCGGTGCGGACCTCTTCGAATCCATGTCAGCCGAGAGCATCGGCGCCATGATCCTCGGCGCCTCCATCTATGTCGCCACTGGCGATGTCGAATGGGTGCTCTTCCCGCTCGTCCTGCGGTCATTCGGCGTCTTCGCCACGATCATCGGGATGATGACCGTGCCGTTCTGGGCGAAGCGCATCAAGGACCCGATGGGCGCGCTCAACGGCGGCTACTGGACTATCACCGTCCTCAGCATCATCGGGCTTGGCATCGCGACTTCGGCGATGTTGGGCGATGCCTGGCACTGGTTCTTCATGTGCGGGCTCGTCGGCATCGCGGTCGGCATCGCCTTCGTCTACATCACGCAGTACTACACAGCGGGCGCATGGCGGCCCGTGCAAGAGATCGCTGAAGCGAGCCGGACCGGTTCGGCGACGAACATCATCATCGGCACGGCGGTCGGCTTCGAAACGACAGCGGTCACCGCCATCACCGTCGGCCTCGGCCTCGTCACCGCATTCGTCCTGGGCGACCAGGCGGCCGGAGAGCTGACGAACGTGAACGGCGTCTCCACAGGCGTCTTCGGCACCGCCGTGGCGACAATGGGCATGCTGATGTCCGCCGCGTATGTCCTAGCGATGGACACATTCGGGCCAATCACCGACAACGCCGGCGGCATCACGCAGATGGCCGCGGGCACCGACCCGAAGGCCCGCGAAATCACCGACCAACTCGATACGGTCGGCAACACGACCAAGGCGCTGACGAAGGGATACGCCGTTGGTTCGGCCGCCCTCGCCGCCTTCCTCCTCTTTACGGCCTACCTCGACGAAGTTCGCGTCGAGATGTCGAAGATCGCCGGGGACGACCCGGAGCGCTTCGTCGAACTGCAACAAGACAACAACCTCCTGCCCGAAGGCGAAGCGGAGCGCGCCGCCCGCACCGAACAGGTGGCCGCTTATGTGACGGCCCTGGAAGGGCTCCGGGAGGAGATCGGCGACGAAGACAAGTTCAGCAAGGTCGACGCCGAAGCGCTGCACATCGCCAACGCTCAGGAGACCGCGGGCATCCTCAGCCGCAAAGTCGCGGAAGGCGACGTCACCGCCGAACAGGCGAAACCGTTCCTCGACTTCGGCGCACCTGTGCCGCTGCCGCGGATCATGCCCGTCAACCTCGCCAAGGTTGACGTGTTCGTCGGCGCGCTCCTCGGCGCGATGTTGGTCTTCCTCTTCAGCTCGCTCGCGCTCCGCGCGGTGGGCAAGGCGGCGGGCGGCATCATCGAAGAGGTCCGCCGCCAGTTCCGCGAAAACCCCGGCATCATGACCGGCGAAGTGCGGCCGGACTACACTCGCGCCGTCGATATCACGACGCGTTCCGCGCTCCGCGAGATGATCGTCCCAGGCCTGCTCGCGATCGGTCTCCCGGTAGCGGTCGGGCTGGTCTTCCGCTATGCCTACGGCGGCGACGGCAACGAGGGCTGGTCTGCGGTGGCCGGCTTCCTCATGGTCGGCACGATCGTCGGCGTCATCATGGCGACGTACCTGAACAACTCAGGCGGCGCTTGGGACAACGCCAAGAAGTTCATCGAGTCCGGCGGGCTGAAGGGCGTCGGCAAGGGCTCTGAGGTCCACCAAGCGGCAGTCGTCGGCGATACCGTCGGCGACCCGTTCAAGGACACGGCAGGCCCGGCCCTCCACGTCCTGGTCAAGCTGCTCAGCACGATCACCCTCGTGCTGGCGCCGCTGTTCATCAGCTAGTGGCTCGGCGGAGGGGTTACGCTGGTGTCGTGACCCCTCCGCCAGCGGTATCAGCCAGCGGTATCAGAAGGAGTTCGCATGGGATCATCGATTGCTTC
>CAMAUF010000300.1 GCA_945861295.1 bacterium
TACGGCCCGCATGGGGATGACCTACGTCCGCATGGGGCTGATCCCCGGCGACGGCGGCTGTTACAGCCTCCCGCGCATCGTCGGCACCCAAAAGGCGCTCGACTTGATTTGGACGGGGAGGTTGTTCAACGCGCAGGAAGCCCTTGCGATGGGGTACGTCCTCGCCGTCTACGAGCCGGACGAACTCATGCCGCGCGTGCGTGAATACGCCAAGCAGATTGCGCGCGGGCCGGCGACCGCCGTGCAGCTCGCCAAGAAGCTGGTCCACCGTTCCGCCAACCTGCCCTTCGACGAGCACTTGGACATGGCCCAGATGGCGATGTTCATCGCCCAATCCACCGACGACGCCCGCGAAGGCCCGAAGGCGTTCATGGAGAAGCGCGAGCCGCAATTCAAGGGTTTTTAGAGGCGCACGGGCGCGACGAACCGGCACGGGCGACGGCGCCCGCCGGTTCGTCCGCCGAACTAGTTCGCCGACCCGAGTCCGGAAAACTTCTGGCGGCGGTGCTCCTTGGCGTCGATGCCGACCCGTGTCATCAAGTCATCGAGCACGTCGGCGAGGATGGCCACGCGCTCGTCGGCGCGTTCCGCTTCAAGCAGGCGTTGCTTCGTCGCTTCATCGGCCTGGATCCAGGGCGCGAGAAAGTTCACGAGCTGATGCGGCTGGTGGGGAAGGTTGAGGCCACGCGCCCATTGGTCCGTGAGCGAAAGGGCGAGGCGAAAGTACGCGGGGAAGGTGGTCCGGACGGTCTCAAGGCCGGCGTCGAGCTTGGCGTTGCGGTCCCAGTAGGCGTCTTCGAAGTACTCGACCTCGCCATAGGGATAGGGCCGGGGAGGGAGCATTCGACGGAGCCGGAAGCGGCGCGTCCCCTTCACGGTCAGGGCGAAGCGGCCGTTCGGCAACTCGCGAGACTCCTGAATGACGGCGGCCGTGCCGACGCGGTGCGGTATCGCGCCGCCGCCGACCTCGTTCCCCTCGCGGATGAGGAGCACGCCGAACGTCCCGCCGCCCGAGAGCAGCTCCTTCGTCATCGCGCGATACCGCTCCTCGAAAATCTGGAGGGGCAGGTCCATCCCAGGGAAGAGGACGGTGCGCAGGGGGAAGAGCGGGATTTCCATGACGCCTCGGCCCGCACAGGGGAACTTCGTGGCCGCGATGAAGACCTTGCGGCGTGCTCAGATTATGTCCCGGCCGGCGGTTAAACGATACGACGCAGGCCGGGTTCCGTTAGCCGCCCCCGGCGAGCCAGCCCTCAATCGCGAGCCGGTGCTCGGCTTGGTGTTCGATCGTGAGTCCAAGAAAGAGGTCCGTCGCTGGTCTGCGGGCGCCCGCGCTGTCCTGGCCCCAGTACTCTTCCGGACAGGCCTTGGCCGCTGCGTAGAACTCGTGAAAGGCCATATCGAAGTCGTCGAGCGCCGCCTCGGCATGTTGCTTGGCGGCGTCGATCCGCGCGTTCCAGGCGTCGGCGTCAGCATAGTCCTCGGCATAAGCGGATTGACCAGCGGCGACCCGCGCGAAACCGGGCGCCAGTTCGCGATACCAGCCCGCGAGGTGCGCGAGTTCAGAATCGAGATCCCACGTGCCAGCCACGGTTTCGGCGAACCGATCCCAGGGCGTCGAGAGGACGAGATCGCGGAAGCTGACGTAGGCTTCTTCGGCGGCCGTGATCGCGCTGTCTTTATCGGCGGCGGCCACTACTTCCGCGCCGCGAGCCAGGCGTCGATCTCGACCTGGTGCTCCGCAAGATGGCCGATCCCCGCAGTCTGGAGGAGGCGATTGCCGATCAGCGGCCGACCGTCCTTTTCGCCGTAGAGCGAAGCGTCAAGACCCTGGGCGGCGGCCATGTACTCCTTGAAGCGGTGGTCCCAACTCACGAGGGCCTGCTTGCCGGGCGTGGCAGTCGACGAGAATTTGGCGTTCCAGAGGTCTGAATTCGAGTAATCGACGCCTTCCGGGGTGGGCTTTTGGCCCGCGGCGACGCGTTCACAAGCGCCGCGCATCTCTTTCGCCCAGCCGGCCATGTGGGCGAGCAGGTGGCTGAGGTTCCACTTGCCGAGAAAGATCTCGTCGTAGGCATCGGCTGGCAGATTGGCGATCCGGCCGCGGAAATCCTGCTGGGCCCGATGGAGCTGGGCGATTGCTTCTTGCTTGTTGGCCATGGCTGTTCCCTCCGTGTAGCGGTGCATGGTACGGGGTCGTGATGCCGACGGCCACAACCGAAAGGTCCGGGGAATCGGGCCGCCGGTCGCCGAAGCCAGCCGAGGTGGGAGCCCCCCGGCCTACGACAGCCCCGCCAGCCGTTTCGCGTACTCCAGCGTGCGCTTGGCGTCGTACGCCCGCGAGATCATCAGCTTTTCGGCTTCGAGCGAGCCCTCGGCGTGGATCGCCAGCACGGTGTGGTAGCCGCCGAAGTCGCCCGTCGTCAAGTCGCTGACCATGTTCATTGCCCGCGTCCGGGCCTCGCCGTCGTACCCGGCTTTGCCCGAAAGGTACTTGCGCAGCAGGTCGCCAGTCTCCGGGTTGGCGAAGTCCTCGACGCCCGGCCCCGTCACCAGCATGCCGCCCGCGATGTCCTGCACGTGCTGCAACGCCTCGTGGTAATTGTGGGCGAAGTGCCACTTGGCCATGTTCGTCGTCAGCGCGTCCGGGGCGAAGATGCCTTGGTCGTCGGCCTTGCCGCGGATTGCGGCCATCTCGACCAGCGCCCGCAGCGTTTCGGCGTAGGAAATCAGCCAGGTGAGCTTGTCGCGCACGTGGGCGGCACGGGTGATCCCGTTCATCTCGGCCATCAGCAGCGCCGAGCCGATCAGGGCATCGACCAGCGGCAACTTGTACGAAACCGCCGTGAAACGGTGGTATTCGACGAAGCCGAGCGCCAACGTGGCCGCGAAATCGTACTCGCCGGCCAAGAACACCCGCTCCCAGGGCACGAACACGTTGTCGAAGATCGTGATCGTCTCCATCATCTTCCGCTCGGCGCTGAGCGGCGCGTCGAACTCCGCCTTGCCCGAGGCGCCGTACGGGCTCGCAATCAGCTTCACGCCCGGCGTGTTGACCGGTATGGCGAACGCGACCGCGTAGTCGGCCTCGGCTTGCGACATCGCTTTCGTCGGCAGGACGATGATCTCGTTCGTGTTGGTCGTACAGCTCGTGTGGATCTTCGCCCCGCGGACGACGATGCCGTCGGCCCGTCGCTCGACGATGTGCGTGAACAGGTCCGGGTCGGCCTGGTTCAGCGGCCCCAGGCTGCGGTCGCCTTTGGTGTCGGTCTGCGCCACCGAGAGCGTCAGGTCGTTGTCGCGGACGTACTGGTAGAACGCTTTGACGCGTTCGAGGTAGTTCGTCTCGTACTTCTGGTCGACGAGCCGGCTTACCTTGTGCAAGCCAAAGAGGGCATCGCTGCCGATCTCCTTGACCAGGACGACCAGCGTCTTGCCGGCCGCCGTCGCCGCTTCGATAAGGGC
>CAMAUF010000301.1 GCA_945861295.1 bacterium
ATGCGCGTCGCCCGGCAGCTCGCGGCCGGCTCGCAGTCCGCGGCGCGGTTCACCAAACGCGCGCTGAATCAGTGGCTCCGGCTCGGTGGCGTGGCCTCGTTCGACTACTCGGTGGCGCTGGAGATGCTCGGCTTCTTCGGCGCGGAACCGGGGAAGGGCGCCGCCGCGATCAAGACGCGCTGGACGCAATAGGACTCAAACGAGATCCGGGGGGAACTTGCCGCTCCAGCGAGCGCCAAGCTTGTAGGCCGCTTCCCAGCCCCGCGCGCGGCGGGCGTCTTGCCCATCGGAGACGGTCGCGAGGCAGGCGCCGTCCTCGGTGACGACGACCGTGTCGCCCGCATTGGCCGCAAGCAGGTACTTCGGCAGGTCGGTGGCGAAGTCGGCGAGCGTCACGGTGAGTTGAGCCATGCGGTCAGCATAGGTGGTGAAATCCGTCCGCCACAAGCGCCGGGGGCGGCGTCAGGCCGGCGCGGGGGCCAGCCGCAATCCCAGTTCTTCGATCTGGGCAAGGTCGACTTCGGAGGGCGCGCCGAACATCGGGTCGAGGCCCGACGACATCTTCGGGAAGGCGGTCACGTCGCGGATGTGGCCGATGTTGAAGAGCGCCATCATCAGACGCTCGATGCCCATGCCGACGCCGCCCATGGGCGGCGCGCCGTATTCCAGCGCATCCAGGATGACGCCGAAACGCTCCTGCTGGGCCTCGGGCGAATGGTTCATCAGCGTCAGCACCTTGGCCTGGTCGGCGCGGTTGGTGATGCGCACGGAGCCGCCGCCGATTTCGACGCCGTTCAGCACCAGGTCGTACTGTTTCGCGATGACGGCGCCAGGGTCGGAGTCGAGCAGTGGTCGATCCTCTTCGTGGAAGCCGGAGAACGGGTTGTGCGTGGCGTCCCAGCGGCCTTCGTCGGGATGCCACTCCAGCAGCGGGAAGCCGGTGACCCAGGTGAAGGCGAGCACACTGGGGTCCTTCAGGCCGAGCTTGTCGCCGATAAAATCGCGGACGGCAAACAGCGACCGCGCCACGATCGCCGGCTGATCCGCGACAATCACGACGAGGTCGCCCTGCTGCGCGCCCGTGCTGGCCCTAATCGCTTCGATCTCATCCGGCGTGAGGAACTTGGCGATGGGCGAGCGGAGCTCGGCGGCGAAGCCGATGTAGGCGAGGCCCTTTGCCCCGCCGGAACGCGCGACTTCCGTGAGTTCGTCGATCTCCTTGCGGGTCATGTCGGCTTTGCCGGGAATTCGGATCGCTTTGGCCTCGCCGCCGGCGGCGAAGGCGTTGGCGAACACTTGGAAGCTCGAATCGCCCACGGCGGCCCCAATATCCACGAACGCGAGGCCGTAACGCAGGTCGGGACGGTCGATGCCGTACCGTGCCATGCAATCCTGATAGTCCAGGCGCGGAAACGGCTGCCACTGGATCGCGCCTGGCACGAACTTCTCGGCGATGGCCGTGTACAGCGCCTCGATCAGGGCCATCACATCCTCCGGCTCAACGAAGCTCATCTCGAGGTCGAGCTGGGTGTGTTCCGCGACCCGGTTGGCGCGGAAGTCCTCGTCGCGGTAACAACGCGCGAGCTGGAAATACTTCTCGAAGCCCGCCACCATCAGCAACTGCTTGAGGATTTGCGGCGACTGCGGCAAGGCAAAGAACGTCCCTGGCCGCATCCGCGACGGCACGAGGAAGTCGCGCGCGCCCTCGGGCGTCGACTTGATCAGCGTGGGCGTCTCGATCTCGGTGAAGTCAAGCGCGTAGAGGTACTCCCGGATGAAGCGGACGACCTCGTGGCGCTTGCGGATCCAGGCGGCGGCTTCGGGGCGGCGGAGGTCGAGGTAGCGGAACTTGACGCGCAGCTGCTCTTCGACGTCGGCGGATTCGTTGATGTAGAACGGCGGCGTCTGCGCTTCGGCGAGCACCGTGCAGCTGAGCGGGACGACCTCGATCTCTCCGGTCTCCATCTTCGGGTTCAGGGTCTCGGCGGAGCGCCTGCGGACGACACCCTCGATGGCGAGCACCCATTCGATCCGCGAACGGTGGGCGGCGGCGTGGGCGGCGGGCTCGTTGGGACTGAGGACGACCTGCACGATCCCCTTGGAGTCGCGGAGGTCGATAAAAATGAGGCCGCCGTGGTCGCGGCGGCGGTGCACCCAGCCCGCCAGGCGCACACGTTGGCCGTCGTGCGCCGCTCGGAGGTCGCCACAGTACGTATCTTTCAGCATCATTCGAGCGTACCAGGGCGGGCGCTTTCGGTGTCAGGCCGAGGCGCGATCAGCACAGGCGCGACCTCCTCGGCGAAGATCGCATCGACCGCTTGGCGGGCGCGTCGCTGAAAGCGGCCATAGGCGGCCACCAGTGCCCGGCCCTCTGGCGTCAAAAGCGTGCGCCCGCCACCCGCGCCCCCGACCACAGACTCGACCACCTTGTAGCCGAGATTCTCCTCCAACTCACGGACTTTGCCCCACGCCCGCCGGTAGGAGAGCTCCAAGAGGCCAGCCGCCTGGGCGAGGGAGCCCGTCTCAGCGACATGTTCGAGGAGACGCAGCCGGTAATCGGACATCACGACGCCCCCATCGCCCCGCTCTAGCCAGAGCTTTTGGCGTGGGAGGATCCCGGGCGGGGGCGGCTCGACCGCAACCACGTGGCTAGCCGAGCTTCACGGCGACAACGAGGATCGCCGAAGGGATTCGCGCCAACTCGTCCTCGTCGATTTCGCCCGCGAGGCGATCGAGGGGGGTTTCGTAGCGCTCGCTCGTCTCGAACTCCTGAAGGTCCTTGATCAGCAGGCCGTTGTTGCCCAGAGCGCCAATCAGGTCGCCCAAGGTCCACCCTTGTTCGCCTTGGTCGCCAGGGTCCTCCTCTTCTTCGCCGTCCTCCAGTTCGTCTTGGGCGCCGTCCCGGATAGTGAACGGTCCCTGGTGCAGGACCACGGGCGCTGTGGCGGGCTGGTCCTCGTCCTCGCCGCTTTCATCCTCATCATCTTCCGCGTCGTCGTCGAACTCGCCGCCGGTGTCGTCGCCATACGCCCCGAAGTACGAGTTGGCGACGACGAGGCTCCCTTCGCCGTCCTCGTCAAAGACATACGAAAAGGGATGCTCGTCGTAAATGATCAGACGGCCGCCGGGCACAAGGACATCGGCGATGCCGGAAGCCCAGTCGTCGAAGTTCGTGACCCAATCGAGGGCGCCGTAACTGCTGTAGACGAGGTCGAACGTGCGGGACTCCCGGAACGCCATCGAAAGCGCGCCCGGGTCATCTTCGACGAACTCGACGGTCAGGCCGGCGGCGGTTGCGAGTTCCTGGGTCGAACCATCGTCGCCGACTTCCGTGACTGTCGCGCCGAGGTTGGCGAACGAAGGCGATTCCTCGGTGCACCCCCAACTCAGATGCAGCACGCGCAGCCCAGTGACATCGCCGATGGCGCCGAGTTC
>CAMAUF010000302.1 GCA_945861295.1 bacterium
CCATTGCTGAGCCATTGTAGAAGCAGGCGTCCGGCACAGTCGTGTATGGACCACGTTCTCGTTGCAGCCGAACTTGGCCCCGTGCCCGCAAGGAGTTCGATCTCGCCCGTCCGCCAGGAGCCACCGACGACGTGTGGCTCGTCCGTGTCGCGCGCTGAGATGCACGCCCGTTGGCCTCCTCGATGGGCGCTCTACGTCCTTTCCGGATTGTGCGGAACGGGGCAATATGAGGGCGCCATCGCCCTGTATCAGCCGCTGGCTTCACGCGTGCTCGAACGAGCACGAACTCTGGGAGTTCACAATGACCATGCCTACCGTAGACCTCGTCCAAGCCACGATCGGTGAACTCGCTCCGCGGATCGCCAGACGGGAAGTCTCGCCGGTTGAGATCACCCTCGCGGCGATCGAGCGGACGGAGCGGCTCCAGCCGCTGCTGACCCCGTTCGTGACGTTCACCCCTGAGTACGCGCTTGAGCGCGCGCGGGCCGCCGAGCGCGAAATCATGCAGGGCCGCTACCGCGGCCCGCTGCACGGCATCCCGTACACCCTGAAGGATGTCATTGCCACCGCCGGCATCCGCACGACATGGGGCGACCCGAAAGGTGTCGACTACCGCCCCGCGGAGCACGCAACCGTTCACTCACTGATGGAGGAGGCTGGCGCGATCCTCATGGGCAAAGTCGTGTCCGAGATCGGACGCAGCTCGATCAACGCGGTTGGGGCGCGCAACGCATGGGACCTAACACGGAGCCCTGGGACATCGAGTAGCGGATCCGGATCCGCGACCGCCGCATCGCTGTGTCTCGCATCGATCGGTACCGATACCGGCGGTTCGGTGCGGCACCCCGCAAGCAACAGCAGCCTGGTCGGCATGAAGGCTACCTTTGGACGGATCAGCCGCTTCGGCGTCTGGGCATCCTCCTGGAGCCAGGATCAGGCCGGGCCGATCACCAAGACAGTCGAGGACAACGCAATTCTTATGAACCTCCTCGGCCGATTCGACCCGAAGGATCCGACCAGCCTCGTCGAGCCCCCGTACGACCACCTCGCTACCATGCGCGATGGGATCCGAGGGGTGCGGATCGGAGTCCCCGTCGACGACTGGGCCTGGAGCACGTACACGACCGAGGAAGAGGAACAGGTCTGTCGCCGTGCGATCGATCAACTTGCGGCCCTCGGCGCCTCGATCATCGAAGTGCGAATGCCGCGTGCCGGCGAGAGCCGCGCGAACAGTTTCTCACTCTCAGCGGAGACACCGGTCTACATCTCCGACCACTTCTCCCAGGAGCAGATCGATGCCTGGCCTGATCATCACTCCGGCATCGCCAATGGGCTGAAGCAGCCGTTCGCGGACTACCTGCACGCGCAGCAGGCCCGTGGATTGATCAAGCAAGAGGTCAATCTTGCGTTCCAGCAGGCTGACGTCATCGCGTTTCCTACCGGCAGCACATACGGAGACACCTGGGACGCGGAGACGTCCACGATGCGCGGGCGAACGATCCCCGCGCGCTCTCGTGCCGTCTATCGCAACGGCATGGCTAGCATGTGCGGTATCCCCGCGCTCAGCGTCCCTGCGGGTTTCGGCCACGACGAGCAGTGGCCAATCGGCCTCCAACTGCATGGCCGCCCGCTGGAAGAGGCGCTGCTCTACCGAGTCGCATATTCCTATGAGCAGGCGACACCGTGGCACAACCGCCACCCGAACATCTGAGGGCAGGCCATCACCGACGGCCATCAGATAGGAGGAGGAGGGGGCACTGCTCACCGACCTCGGCGGAGACTGTGCCGCGGACGCCGAGCCGCTATGACCAGGTAGTCGGTTCAGACGCCTACAGGACATTTCCCCGGGACGGAGGCGTGGAAGGCGTTCGACGAACCGTTCGGCCGCGATCGCTATCTCATGGGGCCGGAGTATCGCCAGAGGGTGCCGTCAGGGCATTACGACATCGTCGTCTCGAGTCCAGACAATGTCGGTAAATACGTCATGGCTATCGGCGAGGTCGAGTCGTTTTCCATGTCAGAGGTGCTGCGGACAATGACGACGATGGTCGCCGTGAAGCACTACTTTGGGAAACCGGCAATCGCAGTCTTCGAAAGCCCATTCATATCCGTACCTCTGGTGGTCGTTCTCCTCACTATCGGGACGATCATCTTTCTTATCCTGCTTAGGCGCAGGAGGCACTCGCAACAGACCGATAGTTAGGGCGCTTTTGCAATCCGAATCAGCGTGCACATCGGCTACTAGTAAGAGAAGGCCGCGAAGAGACGGGCGGAGCGGCGATGTTCATGTCTTTTGGGCAGACCCCGGAGCCAGAGACGGCGAGCATGCTCGCAAACATGGGGTTCATAAAGGTGTCCAACAAGAAGGAGCCAAAGAAGTGACTCAGGTGGCGGGAAGCATTGTCACTATTGACCTCAACACCGCTCCGACAGCGCAAGAGGCGTTGGCGCAGTACGACCGCGAGCACGGGCTCGAACCCCGGATTGTCATGCCGACCTACAACACCATGATGACCGAGAGGCGGAACGCAGCCAAGAATGGGCAGCCGATGAGGGCGGGTTTCGATCGCGATACCATCTCGCCATGACACCGTCACAAGCGTCGCCTCTTGCTGCTATTCCACTTGCCCCCCGTGCTGCCGCGCTCCGAGAAGGTGCGGTCGACCTGCACGGGCAGATCGACGAGGCACTGGAACGTATCGACCGTTTCGACGCGCGTGTCCGAGCGTTTCTGCCGGAGCCCGCGCGTCGCGAGCGAGTGCACGCAAGCGCCGATGTGCTGGCTGCGCGATACCCCCACCCCGGCTCACGGCCACCGTTGTACGGTGTGCTCGTCGGCGTGAAGGACATCTTTGCCGTGGATGGCCTCCCGACACGCGCCGGCTCCGCCATTCCCCCTGAGGAGTGGGTGATGCCGCAGGGCCCCGCCATCTCGCGCCTCATTGCAGCGGGCGCGATCATCCTCGGCAAGACGGTGTCGACGGAGTTCGCGTCCCGCGAGCCCGGCGCAACGACGAACCCGCATGACGCACTGCACACGCCCGGAGGCTCCAGCAGCGGTTCTGGTGCCGGCGTCGCCTGCGGATACGTTCCACTCGCGATTGGCTCCCAGACCGTGGGCTCGGTGCTGCGCCCCGCTGCCTTCGTCGGAGTGGTCGGGTACAAGGGATCGTACGACCGTGTCTCCACCGATGGTGCGGTGCCCTACTCCCCGTCAGTCGACCACGTCGGCTGGTTCACACACGATGTTGCGGGCAGTCGCCTCGTTGCTGCCGCGCTCTACCCCGACTGGCGGGGTGATGTGGAAGCACGTATGCCGGTCGTCGGCGTCCCGGTCGGGCCGTATCTTGCGCAAGCGCAGCCCGCCGCACTTGCCGCATTCGAGGCGACCATCGCCGCGCTGGCCGCACGCGGCGTCGAAGTGAGACGCGTG
>CAMAUF010000303.1 GCA_945861295.1 bacterium
GAGCGACCACGCTGACGTCGATCTTGTCGCCGAGTTCATCGAGGGCATGGCCGCCCGCGGCTACCCGCTGTCGTTCCTACACTGGGACGTGGATTGGGATGGACATGTCCACTGGGTGGAGGAGGCGGCTGCGATGGCCGCGCGTACCCGCGCACTAGGCCCGCGCTTCGGCATGATCTATTACGGACGGACCGGCGCCGCCACCGATGCCGCTTGGCTGACGACCGCCCGCCAAAACATGGCCATGTTCGAGACGCTGACCGGGATCCGGCCTGACGACGTGATCTTCCAATCCTGGCATGCGCTGCCAAACTACGTGCTCCCGGAGCTGAACGTTGCGAAGTTCGCCAACCTCGTGACGCGGTACGCCGATAAGCGCACGCACTTCACCTTGACCGCCGCTGTCCAAGGGGACGGTTCCGTCCAGGCCTCAGGCGCGCTGCTGCGGGATACCGGTCTGGCGCTGCGTAGGACCGCCATCACGGTGGTCGCCCGGCCACTCAATGGGGAGGGCATCGTCTACGAGTACCGTCTGACCGGGGTCGTCCCCGCTGGGGCGACCGTGGGCGCCGTGGGCATCCGCATCAACACAGAATGTAGCTGCGCGGCCACCGCTGATCTGGAGTTGATGGAGGTCCGCTTCTCCCAAGGCGGCGTCCCCGTGGTGATCACGAACGGCAGCTTTGAAGACGGACTGGATTCGTGGGGTGCTTGGGGGACAGCCCCGTTCGCCGCCTCGGACGCGAGCGATGGCAGTGGCGGCGCCATTGCCGTGCACTCGACATCGAGCGACTTCGCCGGGCTGAACTCGACGGTGTTCGCGGTCACCGCCGGGGCGGCGTATGAGGTCGTGTTTCGTGCGAAGGTCGCTCCAGCGTCGGAGGGCAGCGGCTACTTCGCGCTGATGTTCCCGACGGCGGACGGCGACCACCGCCGGGTCATCCAGCTCAGCGGCGTGGAGCGCGCGACGGCGGCCACGACCTCCACGCGCGGGACCTACTCCGTCCGCCTTGCAGCCACGGGCGACGCGACCCTCTATCGTGTCACCGTCGGCTATGCGGGCGATGGCACATACTGGCCGGCGTATGGCCGCGTAATCGCCAGCGTCCCGGGCGCGCCCGTCCAGTCCGGCGCGGTCACCGACCAGCCACCGGTCCCGGGAATTCGCATTGGCACTCCAAACCGAGCGTGGTGAGCTGCTCTATCGTTTCCTGATCCAGCGGCACGCCGTTCGCGCGCCGGTCTATCTGGGCCAGCGCTTCCGGGTCACCTGGGATAAGGACGCGTTCGACGCCTGGCGCTGGCCGCGTCGCGCGGATGGTGTCGACCATGCGCTTCATGTCGGACTTGAACTCATCCACGTCACGGAATGCGTCGATCCGCCAGGCGGCGAACCAATGACCTTGAACCAGCGTCCGCCGGTCCGTCCAGAGGCCAGAACCAGCCCCTGGCAGCAGCCCGGAGAGGATGTCGACCATCAGGCCGAGGCCGTAGCCCTTGTGGGAGCTGGTCGAGAGACGCGAGCCGAGCGGCAGCAACCCGCCGCCTTGGGCGAGGATGCGCGGGTCGCTTGAATCGGTACCGTCGGCGTTGACAGCCCAGCCGGGAGGGATCTCCTTGCCCTGGCGGGCTGCGATTTCGAGCTTGCCGCCAGCCACGGCCGTAGTTGCGATGTCGAGCAGGAAGGGATGGTCGCCTTCGACCGGAGCGCCAAACGCGATCGGGTTCGTGCCATAGACGCGGTCGAGGCCCCCAGCGGCGACCGCTATCGGCGGCACGTTGCACATCGCCATACCAACCATGTCTCGCTCCGCGGCCATACGCGCGTAGTAGCCGGCCGCGCCGAAGTGGCGGCCGTTGCGGACGGCGATCATGCCCATGCCCGTTGTTGCCGCCTTCTCCAGGCAGGCGGCCATCGCCTTGTAGGAGGTCAGCACGCCGAGGCCGCCGTCAGCGTCCCAAGTCGCCGAGACGGGGCTCTCGCGCACCACCTGGATGTTCGGCTTCGGGTTGACCACGCCCGCCTTAAAGCCGGGCGCGTACCCCCGATGCCACGGGAGATGGGCGATGCCGTGGGACTCGATGCCGGAGAGATCGGCATCGATGAGCACCTCGGCGGCGGTGGCGGCGTCCTCGGCGGGCATGCCGAAGTGCGCGAGCACGCCAGTTGTGTAGGCACGGAGGTCTTCGGCGCGATAACGCGGCCGCGGGTCGTTGGGGTCGGACAAGGCCATAGTGGTACTCCAGGCGAATTTTTCGTGGCCAGAGTATATCGACGGCGACGCCTTCCGCACCGCACAATCAGCCATCAGGTTTAAGGAGACGCCGTTGACGCCGCTGAAAGTCGCCATTGGCATGGGCATCGCGAACGAAGATTGGGAAGGGACGGCCTCGTACGTCCTGGAGGCCGAACGGCTCGGGGTCGATTCTGTTTGGTCAGCGGAATCCTGGGGCCACGATGCGGCCACGCCGCTCGCCTTTCTCGCGGGCCGGACCAGCCGGATCCGGCTCGGCGCCGGCATCATGCAGGTCAGCGGGCGAACGCCAGCCATGACCGCGATGACAGCGATGACGCTGGCCTCCATGTCGAATGACCGCTTCATCCTCGGTCTTGGCGCGAGCGGACCGCAGGTCGTCGAAGGATGGCACGGTCAGCAGTTCGGCAGCACGGTCCAGCGGCTGCGGGAAGTCATCGAAATCGTGAGGCAGCTCACACTTGGCGGAAGGTCGTCGTACGAAGGCGAACTCTACCGGCTGCCGCGGCCTGGCGGCGAAGGCAAGCCGATCAAGTCCGCCGCGCGGGTGCGGCCTGAGCCGATTCCCGTCTTCCTTGCGACGTTGAGCCCAAAGAGCCTGGAGCTGACCGGCGAAATCGCAGACGGTTGGGTCGGCACCTCGTTCATGCCCGAACACGCCGACGTGTTCTTCACGCCCATGGCGCGGGGAGCTGCCCGGGCCGGCCGGTCGATGGACGCAATCGAGCGCATGGCTGGCGGGGTTGTGCACTTTACGGACGACGTCGCGGCGGCTCTTCCGGCGCGCAAGCCCGGCCTCGCCTTCACCCTGGGCGCGATGGGTTCGCGCCGCCACAATTTCTACAACGCTGCCTTCCAGCGGGCCGGATACGCCGACATCGCTCAAGAAGTCCAGCGGCTCTACCTGGAAGGACGGCGCGCCGAGGCGGCCGAGCTGGTGCCCGACGAAATGGTCCTCAAGTCGAACCTGCTCGGCACGGAGGCGATGGTCAAAGAGCGATTGCGCGCCTACCGCGACTGCGGCATCACGAGCGTCCGTGTCGACCCGATGGGCGCCAGCACGGCCGAGCGGATCGAAACACTCGGGCGTGTGGTCGCCCTCGTCGAGGAGCTGAACCGGGAGTGAGCGTTAGGCGCGTTCGGAGGCGACGATCGCGACGATCTGGCCGGCGTGGT
>CAMAUF010000304.1 GCA_945861295.1 bacterium
CATCGAAGGCCGGCACGGGACATCCCCGTGCCGGCCTTTTGAATTTGGCGGCGCCAGTGTACACGAGTTCACTGACAGGTTCCTCGGCCCGGGTGTACTTTCCGCCCGAAACACCAGCCCAAGGAGTCGCGCCGCCAGGGCGGTAGGCCAAAACCATATGGGTGTTGGGGGGGCCACGTTCAACCGCTAAGAATCGTGAACGCTTGCGGCGGTTCGCAACTCGGTGCAGGAGAGTCGAAATAAATCCTCGTACCAGCGCGTAGCTTGTCGATGAAGCCGAGCCGCATGAGGGCTTCAAGGTCATTTCCGACATCCAGCGCCTCGCAGAGCAGGCGGGTCTGGCAACTGAGTTCAGCGACCAGACCCGCGATCGAGGTGGGAAGAGGCTGACGCGCATCCTGCCGCAAAGGGATGGCGCTGAGGTCGTGCGTGAAGCTGCTGTGGTCACGCCGGTAAGCCGCCTCAAAGTCGCGCCGCATTTCATCGAAGCCGTCCAGGTTGCTTGTGGTCTCGAATGTCGAGTCGCCGAGGTAGGAGACGGCCAGGTCGGCATTCCGGCTCATATGCTCAGCCCATTGGCGAGTTGTCGTTGCCATCACTGTACCTCGCGTACGTTTAGTTCACATAATGTATCCTGGAACCGCGCCCGCGCGCAACCCGCAGACCTGCCGGACGGCGCGATCGTCGCCCTCGACCACGGGGAGGCTTTGCTGGCCTGGGCGGGGCGCACCTTGGCGGTGGGGCTGGAATGGGTACACCCGCGACCCGGGAAGTCCTCGAGTGGCGAGGCTGCTGACGCCGCCAAGTGCGGTCGCAGCTCTTGCCGCCGGTTAGCGGCTGCGGCCCCACCCTTCGCTGGCGTAGGTGCTCTCCCTCGACAGCTAGGCGTGCCCCTCCAGATTGGGGCGCTCGCGAAGGCACCGATACGAACCGCCTCGCCGGCCGTTGAGGTTCGGCGTCAGCGCCACAAGTCCGGCGGCGCGTCCGTGAACACCCGTGGCGCCGAGGCCCCGGATTGCGGTCACGGCCCCGCTGCGCAAGGATGGCTCTCGCACACTTCGAACGAGCGAGGCCATCCATGGCTGAAGGTTACGAATTCCCGGTCGACCGTACGCAGGTCATGCTGTTCGCGCGGTCGCTCCGCGATATCCGCCCCGAGTATTCGGACCCCGACCATCCGGCGACCAAGGCGATCGGCGGGATGACCGTCCCGCCGACGTTCGTCCAGTGCAGCGCGCACTGGGAACCCAACTACGCGCTCGACATCACCCGCCCGCGCATCCTTCCGGGGAAGGACGCCCGCCCGCAGCGCGAAGGCGGTGGCGGTGGCGGCGGGCTCGGTCGCGGCCTCCACGCCGAGCAGCACTACGAGTATCACCATCCCATCCTGGTCGGCGATACCCTCTCGGTGACGATGCGCCCCGGCGAGCGCTGGGAGAAGCAAGGCCGGCGCGGCGGCAAGCTGCTCTTCTCCGAAAGCATCACCGAATACCGAAACCAGGACGGCGTCCTCTGCGTCACCGCCCGGTCCGTCGGGGTCCAGACCGAACGCGCGGTTGAACAATAAGGAGGGCGAGATGGTTGCACTGAAAGTCGGCGATACGCACGAGGCGGTCGTCATCGAGGGCGTCAATCGCTCGCACATCGTCAAGTACGCGGGCGCGAGCGGGGACTTCAACCCGCTCCATCATGACGACGGCGTCGCCAAGGGCCTGGCGGGCTACCCGTCGATCTTCGCGCATGGGATGTTCTCGATGGGCCTCACCGGCACGATGCTGACGGATTGGCTCGGCCCGGTCGCGCTGAAGAAGTACGGCGTCCGCTTTTCGAAGCAGGTTTGGCCCGGCGATACCCTGACGGCGAAGGCGGAGGTCACGGCGGTCGCCGGCGGCCTCGCGACGATCAAAGTGACGACCGTGAACCAGAACGGCGAAGCGGTCGTCGAAGGCGAAGCGGTCGCCGCCGCCGGATAGGCGCTGGCCTGTCAGAGACGCGAAGAAGGCCCCGGTAAACCGGGGCCTTCCCTACCGTGCTTTGTGCCAGGGCTACAGCTTCTCGACCTCCAGGAAGTCGAGAGAGACGGGCGTGTCGCGGCCGAACATGTTGACGAGCACGCGAACCTTGCCCTTTTCCATGTCGAGTTCGTCGACCGTGCCAACGAAGTCCTCGAACGGGCCTGTCACAATCCGGATGCTCTGGCCGGGAGCGAAGGCGACGCGGACCCGAGGCTGCTCCATCCGCATGGCGCGCAGGATGTGGCTGACCTCGTCCTGTGAAAGAGGCACGGGCCGGGTCCCGCTCGAAACGAACCCCGTGACGCCCGTCGTGTTCCGGATCAGGTGCCAAGCTTGATCGGAGGGCGAATCGCCTTCCTTCAAGGTGATCGTCTGCACCAAGACATACCCAGGATAGAGCTTGCGCTTCACCGTGCGCCGCTGGCCATCGCGGATTTCGACTTCGTCTTCCGTGGGGACGACGACGTGGAAGATCTTGTCCTTGGCGTCCATCTGGTCGACGGTCGCCTTGATGGCGTGGCGGACCTTGTTCTCGTGTCCCGAATAGGTGTGGACGAAGTACCAGCTCCGGCCAGGGGCCTTGATCTCTTCGTCCGTCAGCTGTTCTTGGGTCGCGAAATCCTCGTCCTTGTTGCGACGCCGTACGATCGGCTTCTTGGGGACGGTTGGGACTATGCCCGAGAGGGCGGTGATGGGTTTCGGTTCTGTGCTCATAGCGTCAGCTTTAGAAGAATAGCTGTTCGACGGCCCAGCCGAAGAACAGGTCCAGAACTCCGAGGAGGGCGCCGACCGCAATCGAGACGATTGCGACGACGATGGTCAGGTAGCGGGTTTCCTGAAAGGTCGGCCAGGTGACCTTCTTCAGTTCGGCAACGATGTCCCGCGCGAAAGACGGAGTCAGCTTGCGGAAGACGCCGAAGGGGCTCCGCCGCGGCGCACGGGTGTGCGGGGCGGCCAGCTGCCCTTCGATGCGAGGCCCAGGCGCCGAGGGCCGGGGCAGGTTGGCACGGACGCTCCTTCCCGCCTCGTTTGCGGAGGCGGAGGCCGTGGAGCCCCCGAGGCGGCGGCGTTCGGTCCTTGCCATCGGTTACCGCGTCTCGCGAAAGAGGACGATCTTGCGGAGCATCGGATGATACTTCTTCAGCTCGATCCGGCCCTGGTCGTTGCGGCGGTTCTTCTCGGTCGTGTACCGGTAGACCGGCCCTTCCGTGCTTTGCATTTGAATGATGATCCGGTCGCCCTTCGGCTTCGCCATGTGATGTCCCTCGTTGCGTCCAGTGTAACGCCCGCGCTGCCGCTACGGCCATCGCGGGGCTCGCGTCTCGGTGAAGAAACGGGGATGCGCTCGTCGCGCCCCCGTTCCCGCTGTCGCGGTTTACTTATGAATCTTGGTGACGACGCCGGCGCCGACGG
>CAMAUF010000305.1 GCA_945861295.1 bacterium
TCACCTATGGCGCGGCGCTCACGGTCCTCGGGGCCGCCACGGTCCACCTCGCAGCCCGGCGGCAAACCGTTGCCCCCCTCCTCGGCCTGGCCACGGTCGGCGTCCTCTTGCTCTATGGGGCCGAACTGTTTTACATCGGGGATGTCTTCGAAGGGTCGGTCCCGCGATTGAACACCGTCTTCAAGCTTTCCTATCAAGCCTGGCTCCTGCTGTCCGCGGCTGGCGGCGCGGGCATCATCGTCGCGCTCTCGGACAAGCGTGCCGCGAGCCGGCTGGCTGGCTTTGGCGCCGCCGCGGTCGCGGTCGTCAGTCTCACCTATGCCGTCATCGCGACCCCGAACCGGAGCGCCGCCTTCGCCACACCGGCCTCGATCGACGGACTCGCCTACCTCAGCCGCGCCGACCCAGCCGAATACGAACTGACGCGCTGGGTGGAGGCGAACGCCGGCCGCGGCGCCATCGTCATCGAAGCCACGGGACGGCGCTGGGGCCGCAACGCCGACGGCGCCCCGACCCTGCTCGACGGAAATTCGGACTACAGCGAGACCGGCCGCATCGCCGCCCGCGCCGGGACTCGGGCGCTGATCGGGCAGTACTTCCACGAGATCCAGTGGCGCGGAGCATCGCCGGCAAACCATACCGAATTCACTCGGCGACAGGACCTGGTCGACGCTATCTACCTGTCGGAAGACATCTCCGCCGCCCTCGCAAAGTTAGCGGAGGCCGGCGCACGGCTGGTCGTCGCCGGCCGCTTCGAACAACAGATGTACGGTCCAGCAGGCATGATTGACTTCGCCGCCTTCCTCGACATCGTCTTCGAATCGGGCGGCCTCCGCGTCTATGCCGTCCCCACCCTTACCCCGACGAGGACCTCGTGACCGAACCCTTCGAACCCCCCTCAAGGGAGGCGCCGAGCGTCTCCGTCGAAGCCCTCGCTTGGACCGCTGCAGTCGCGGTCTTCCTCGCCATCCGCTTGGGCGCGCTGCTCAACCTGCCGGTCGCGGGCGCAGAACTCGTCCATCTCTCCGGGGCATGGCAGGCCCGGATTGGCGTCGAGGACGACCGTTTCGCCGCCACCCTGTTTCAGGCGCTCAGCGCGCTCTTCCTTGAAGGGTCGACCTCCGAAGTCCCGGCGCGGCTCCTCGCCTTCGCGGCGACGGCGACAATCCCAGGCGCGCTCTGGCTGCTTCGGCCGGTGCTGGGCCGCTCCGGCGCACTCCTCACGTTGATCATCTTCGCCTTCGACGCCCCTGCGGTCGTGCTCGGCGCGACGGCCACCGCAATGGGCTTCGACCTTGCTCTGGTCGTTTGGCTGGCGACAATTGTCCTGCGTGAATGGCGCTTGAAGTGGGGTTGGGCGGCTGTCGCCTTCGGCTGCGCCTGCTCCGGGCCGCTCACGCTCCCACTCCTCCTCGCGTTGGCGATCCGGGAGGCGACGCGCAGGACTCGGCCGGGCCGAACGATGGTGCTCGCGCTGGCAGCTGGCACGGCGGCCGGCGTCCTGGCGACGAGCCTCCGTTTCGGCTTCGGCTGGGACGGGCTTCGCGTCGCGCCGTTTGACCTGTTCGCCGCAAGCTACGAAGAGCGCTGGAGCAGCGCTACGACGCTGGCGCTCAGCTTCGTCTACCTGTGGCCCGCGTTCGCGCTCGGTTTGGGGGCGCTCGGTTGGCGGCTGTATCGCTGGTACGACCACACCGAAGCGTTCGAACCCGTGGCTATCGGCTGGCCCGTCTTCGCGATTGCCTGGTGGCTAACCGACTTGACTGGCCACGGGGGGGTGGCGGCGACCGCCGTGACCGTGCCGTTGGCCCTCCTCACCGGGCCCGCGATCGTGCGCGCTTGGCCGATCGCGCGGCGCGCCGACTGGCGCGTGGCCGGGATGGCCTTGGCCTTCGGCGCACTCCTCGCTGGCATGGCGATCGCCGTCGTCCTTGATTGGGCCGAACGCGGCCAGACGGGTCCCGCGAGCGAGGTCGCCCGCGTGGCCCTCTTCTCGGGCGCCGGCGTAATGCTCGTCGGCCTCGTGGCCACGATGCCCGCCGCTCGGCGCGCACTGCTGGTCATCCCGGCGGCCGGCCTTTTCCTGCTCGCCTCGGCCGCCATCAATATCGCCTTCGTCCCGGCGGACGATAGCTTGCCGTCCCCATTCGTCCCAGACCAAGCGCGCGCGCTGCGTGACATCGCCATCTCGCGGGCCGCGGCCAACGGCGGCGAGATCGTTATCCACCCCGATTTCGCCCAGGCGCTCACCTGGCCCTTCCGGGACTCCGGCGACGTGCTCGTCGCGTCGCGTGTGCCGCCTGGGGCGGCGGTCGTGCTCTGGCCAGCCGCTCTCCCGCGCCCGGAAGGCTTCGACGTGCTCGAAGGTAACTGGGCCTTAACGCGCGAACGCCTTTCCCCTACCCGCGACCCCCTCGATTACCTTCACTGGCTGTTCGACCGCAATACACTACGGGCAGCGGCATCGACGATGACCGTCTACGTGAAGGGGAGCGAATGACTGCCCACCCGATGACGGGCATGCCCCGCGCCGGACGGACCGGCGCCCTGGACCGGCTCCTCGCCATCCGCCTCCCTCTGCGCGCGGAATACCTGACCCTGGCGGCGCTGCTGCTCGCGGCGGCCGTCTTGCGCTTCTTCGACCTCGGCAGCAATGCCCTCCACCACGACGAGAGCATCCATGCCCAATGGTCCTGGAAGCTCGTCCAAGGAGATTATGTCCACTCGCCGGTCTTCCATGGACCCTTCTATTACCACTTCCAGGGCCTGATCTTCGGAGTTTTCGGCGCGAACGACTACACCTCGCGCGTCTCAGCGGCGATCGCTGGCCTCGCCCTGACAGCGCTGCCGCTGTTCTTCCGGCGCTGGCTCGGTCCCGTGGGCACGATTGCCGCGGTCGCCTTCCTGGCCTTCTCGCCCACCCTCGTCTATTACAGCCGCTTCTTCCGCGAAGACATCTACCTGGGCTTCTTCGTCCTGCTCATGGTCGTGGCCATGTGGCGGTACCTCTGGGGCGGGCGCGAGCGATGGCTCTTGGTCATGGGCCTCGCCTTCACCGGGGCCGTGACCACCAAAGAAGGCGCGTTCCTCACCATCGCCGTCTTTCTCGTGTACCTCGACCTCTTGGTCGCGGCCGACCTCGCCAGGCAGACGCTCAAGGCGCGCGACATCGACAGCCCGCTCCGGCGGTTCTTCCTGACAGGAGCGATCGCGCCGTGGGCCTGGGTGATCGCGGCCCTCTGGCCGTTCGCACGCCGCCTGCGCGACCGCTTCGATTGGGACGAGGAGCTGCCCCGATCGGGCGACGTCCTCGTGATGCTGGGCACGATCACGCTGCCGTTGCTCACGCCGCTCCTCCGCGACCCGCTGCGTTGGAGTGGCATCCTTAAGGACGAATACCCGGTCC
>CAMAUF010000306.1 GCA_945861295.1 bacterium
CGGAAAGCAAGGCGCTGCTCGGTCGTGTGGGAGCGCACCCAAGCCTCAAGCAGGGAGCGTTCGGAGTCGGAAATGGAGACGGCGATAGCAGGTGCGGCCATGCACCCAGTATCCTACATCGCCCGCTTATATACTCTACTAAGTACTAGTAGTGGCTGGCGGGCCTACGCCAAGCAGTCTAGGCCCCCTGCCGGTTGCCGGCTGCGAGGGGCCGCTGGCGATCCTTGTGGCTGGCCTGCTCTCTACTTCCAGCCGCAACTGGCATTTGAAGAAAGTGCAGGAGCAGTTGGAGCGCAAAGGCTACGCGACGCGAATCCTCAGTTACGCCCAGGATCCGGACCATCATTACGACGAAAGCGACACGGTGCTCCGGCCCTTCGGCGAGATGGTCACCCGTCTACGAAGTGCGATCGCCGAAGCTGGCGAGCGTCCGACGCTCATCGTGGGCCACAGCCTCGGGGCTCTCATCACGTCGGCCTTCCTGAACGCGGGCGGCGCCGCAAACCTCCGCGCGGCGTGCCTCATAACGCCTCCCTGGAGCATGAGCACTTGGATCGGCACAGCCGGCGCCAGAGATGCTGATCTGGAGGAAACGGCCGGGATTGACTGGGCGAAGGCCCTCGATATGACCATGCCTGCGGGACTCCACACGGCGGACCACCAGACGCCCACGCTCGCGGTGCTGGCGGCCGATGAGACCGATGGCTTCTTCCCGTCCACCGTCTACGCGGGAACGTGGCGGTTTAGCAACCTCGACGTGCTCCGCAGACGGCCCACCGATGTCCGCCTCGCGCTGGGCTGGCACGTACTGATCGCGCGCCAGACGACGACTGAGGCGTTGGGCCCCTGGCTCGCCGATCACGGACTCCCAGGCTGGTAAGGTGGATCCGCGTCACGCCTTCGAGAGCACCGCTTCGTGGAAGCGTTCCATGCTCGGGATGGCCTGGCTGGAGGCGCGCCAGAGCTGCATCACGAGGCGGTCGACGCCGGCCTCTTCGAAGCGCCGGACCTCCTCGACCGTGATATCGGGCCGCGCGTTGACCGTGATTTGGAACGGCAGGTGCTCGCGGCCGTACCGCGCCCGCTGCTCGTCCAGCTTCGCCTTGAACTCGGCCATCTTCTCCGGGCCATGACGGACGCCGTACCAGCCGTCGCCAAGGCGGCCCGCCCGGCGCAGCGCCGCCTCCGACTCGCCGCCGATGATGATTGGCGGGTGGGGCTTGGCGTACGGCTTCGGCTCGAAGTGCAGCGGCCCGAGCTGGTAGTGTTTCCCCGCGTAGGTGATCGTCTCCTGCGTCCACAGGGCGCGCAGGATCTCGATCGATTCGTCCATGCGGGCGCCGCGGGTATGAAAATCCTGGCCGGCGATGCGAAACTCCTCTTCGAGCCAGCCCGCGCCGACCCCGAACAGCATGCGCCCGCGCGAAAGAAAGTCGATGCCGAGCACCGTGCGGGCCGTTTGGACGGGGTGGCGCAGCGGCAGAATGAACACGTTCGTGCCGAGCATGATCTTCTCGGTGACCGCGGCGACGAAGCCGAGCACGGTCAACGTATCGACGATCGCCCAGTTCGGGTCGAGCGGGGCCGCGCCATCGGCCGAGTAAGGGTAAGTGGGCGCGATCTCGACCGGCAGGGCGAGGTGGTCTGGCCGCCAGAGCGACTCGAAGCCCAGTTCCTCGGCCTTCTGGGCGGCCGCGATCAGGGCGGTCCGGCTGATCCCTTCGAAGAAGACGCCGAATTTCATGAGCCGGTCGCCGGGGTGACGTTGGTGACAGTGCGGACGACGCCGGCCTGCGTGTCGTCGCGGATGAAGTCGAGCACGGCTTCCGCGATCGCTTCCGGGGGCAGGATGTTGTCGCCTGTGCGTTCGATGGCGGGCTGGAGCCAGGTCGCCGGCGTTGTGCCGTCGCCCGTCTTGCGCTGGAACGCGGTTTTGACCATGCCGGGGGAGACGGCGTTGACGCGCACGTTGTCCGATTCCTTGAGGGCGGCGCACGAGCGCGTGAACATGGCGACGGCGGCCTTCGTCCCACCGTAGACGGGCTCGAAGCGGCTGGGGTGGTCGGCCGCGATGGACGCGGTGTTGATGATGACGCCACCGCCGCGCTTGCGCATGGCGTGGACCGCCATCTCGGTGCCCATCATCACGCCCATGACGTTGATCGCGACGACTTCGGCGATCCGTTCCAGCGAGACGTCTGGCCAGACCGGGTCGCCACAGGAGACGCCGGCGTTGTTGTAGACGATGTCGACACCGCCGAAGACGCGCTCGACCTCGGCGAACATGGCGCGCGTGCCCGCCGGCGTCGAAACGTCGGATCGAACATAGGCAGCCCTGCCGCCGGCGGAGGCGATCGCCTCGACTGTGGCTGTGCCGCCGGCGGGGTCGATGTCGGCGACCATGACGGCTGCGCCTTCGCGCGCGAGCATGAGCGCTGTCGCCCGGCCGATGCCCGAGCCGGCGCCGGTGATTAGGGCGACTTTGCCTTGGATGTCCATCTGAGTCCCTCCCTGGGCCGATACGCGCGTCAGCGGTGGAACGTGCCTGTCCAGCCGACATCCAGCCGCCGGTCAACGATACGCCACTCGCCCTCGCGGCGTGCGAGCCGGTCGTAATACGTACCGGCGGTGAGCAGCGCTTCGTCGGGCGCGCCGTCCATGACTTGCAACGCCTGGAGCCCGCAACGCGCTGTCGCCGCGTCGCCCTCGATCCGGACGGCGATGCTGCCGATGAGGTGCTGTTGCCAGCTGCGGCCCTTGGTCGCGGATTGGATGTAGGCGACGATAGCGTCCGGGCCTACCAGGTCACGGTTTGGGAAATGGAGCGCGGCCTCGGGCGCGAAGCAGGAGGCGAGGCCATCCCAATCGGCGCTGTCGATCGCGATGGCGTAGCGGGTGACCACGTCGGTGATTGCGGCGCGGTCCGCGAGCGCGGCGACCTGCGCCTCCGCGACGGCTGCGTTGAACGCTGTCGCCCCATCTACTGCCATGTGAAACGCCTCCCGTTGAGGTTGTTCTACCGCTCCGACGAGGGCTCGGCAAGCGGGCGCCGCGTTTTGCCGTTCGCCGAACCTCCCGCGTTGACGCGAAGCAGAGTGTTGCTGAGCGAGGGGCGCGCCTCGATTGCGTCGAGGATCGCGGCGGCCAAGCGCTGGCGCCCGACGTTGCGGCTACAGATGATGATCCCGGAGTGCGCGCCCCCGCGCTGATGCAGTCTTCGGTAGTCGTCCCGATTCATGGTAAGCATGACGCGTCCGTCGGCGATGGCGAAGGCGAACTGCTCGTGGTCGGGAATCCCCTGGTGCGGCATCCCAGCTCCCAATGCCGAGAGCACGTCGTGTCCGGCTGCTCGAAGCACAGGGATGATCTTCAGCGACACATCCTCATCCAGATAGAATCGCCT
>CAMAUF010000307.1 GCA_945861295.1 bacterium
TCAAGACTTCACTTCCGGGCTACCTCCACTGCGGCGCTCAGTTGAACGAACGCGACGACACGCTCGGTCGCCTGGCCTCGCTCACGGTCCCGACGCTCGTGATCTGCGGCGAGAACGAGAACCCCGGCCTGCGCAAGGTCGCCGACGACCTGGCGCGGACGATCCCGGGCGCGCGCTACGAGATCATCGCGGACGCGGCCCATAGCCCGACTCTCGAAAACACGCCCGCGTTCAACGCCGTCGTGCTGGACTTTCTCAGGGGGCTGTAGCGTGGACGGGAGTGAAGTTGCGAGCGTCTCCGCCGCCCGGCTGTTCCGAGTGATCGTCCCAGTGCCAGATGTCCGCGCGGGCGTCCAGTTCTACAGCGCCGTTCTCGGTGTGCCGGGCGAGCGCGTTTCGCCAGGCCGTCACTACTACGATTGCGGCGGGACGATCCTGGCGGTTGTGTCCGAAGGGCATCATCTGCCGGGGACGTTCCGCCCGAACCCTGACCAAATCTACCTCTCGGTGCCAGATCTGGAAGCGGCCCTGGAGCGCGTCAAGGCGGCGGGGCCCGGCCGTCTCGATGTCCCCGACCAAGAGCCGGGTGTGGCCTGGCGCGCCTGGGGCGAGCGTTCGTTCTACGCGGAGGACCCGTTCGGGAACCCGCTCTGCTTCGTCGAGGCTGGGACAGAGTTCACGAGCCTGGTGCGTCCATAAGGCCTACCAATGGCTTGCCCCAGACGAGGTGTCCCCTGATTAGCCGCCGGACGACCCCGTCCGGGCAATAGCGGGCCATCACCGTCCGGATCTCGGTGTCGAACGATTCGGCGTCGATGTGGGCACGGGTGAGGTGGCTGAGGGCGTGGAAGCCAGCGATGAAGTGTTCGACGGATTGCTCAAACACCACCGGGTCGGTGAGCCGTTCCCCTGCTTGCTCGAAGAGACCCGCGGCTTCCCAAACGGGGATCATGTCGAAGGGCACGTACTTCTTCGCCGTCGTATACGCGGCGGCGATCTCCTTCACGGGCGCGTCCCAGGGGTTGTGGCCATGTTCGCGCGCCGAAACGACCGCGACCACGCCACGTTCCGTGAGCGCTCGGGCAAAACGAGGAAGCACCACGCCGTAGTCCATCCAATGCAAGCTCGCCCCGCCGACGACCAGCGCATAGGGCGGATTCAGCTCGCAGTCCTCAGCTTTCGCCACCTGCCAGCGAATATTCGCCGCGTCGCCGCCGGGAAGACCGCGGCCAGCCTCGACCATTTCGCGAGCGAAGTCGACGGCGTCGACGCGGGAGAGACGCGGCGCGATTGCCCGTGCGATGTTGCCGGTCCCGCAGCCGATGTCGAGCACGGCGCTATCATTATCGGAGATGAGCGCGATGAGGGCGTCAATGGTCGCAGCGGTGTAGGGGATCCGGTGTTGATAGCTGCTGGCGGCGTCGCGGTCGTGCCAGCGGCGGGCGTGTTCGTCGTTGAACTGGGGCGATTGGCGGCGCATCGCGTCCAGCCTACGACTTCAAGCTAGGCCCGTCGCCGTCGATCAGCGCGGCGACCTGTTCCCCGAGGCGGAGGCTGTAGTTCTGGCCGCGATCTTCGGGGTAAACCTGCGTCGTGTTCGCCAGGTAGAGCCCGGCGATGCCCGTACGCATTTCAGGGATCTGTTGGCTGTAGTGCGTCGTGATCACCGGTTGCCCACCCGGGTCCTTGAAGAACCAGGTCTCGCGCACCCAGGACTGGTCGAAGGCCGGGTTGATCGCCTTAATCCCGGAAAGATAGTGCGCGAGCACCTCGTCTTTCGACATCGCCAGCACCGCGTGGCCGGGCGCGACGTAATTCGAGAGATACACGATGTGGTTGCCGCCGTAGCGCTCCGGCGGCAGCAGATTCGTGTGCTCGACACAGGCAACGAACGGAAGCGGGTCGCCGATGCTGAGCCAGTAGACCGGCGAGAGGGGCCGGTCCAGCGCGAGGATGAGGCAGGTCGCCCACTGATACCGGACGCGGTCGAGCACGGCGGTGTAGGCGGCCGGGAGGTCCGGCGCGATCCGTTTGGTGATGATGTTCGGCGTCGTCATGAGGACAGCGTCGAAGGACTGGAGTTCGCCGTTCACGACAAGTCCCGCCACCTTGCCGTCCTCGACGGCGACTCGCTCGACGGCGGTGTTCAGGGCAATCGTCCCGCCGCGCTCGGTGATGTGCTCGGCCAGCCGGGTGTAGTAGCCGCGAAACGAGCCCTTCAGGTAGCCGAGCGTCTCTTTGGCGCCGGAACCTTTGCGGGAGGCGAAGCGGAGGTAGATCTTGTTCCAGAGCCAAACCATCCCGACGGTGTCGGCCTCGCCGGCAAATTTGCCCTTGAGCAGCGGCCCCCAGAACGCCGCGAACGCCTTCTTGCCGACGGCGCGTTGCATCCAGGCGCGTGCGGTGACGGCTTCGTATTTTGTGAGCCCGTCCTTCTGACGGCGGAGCCAGACGGCGGCGAGGCCGAGCCGGACGCGGCTCGTGATCGGGATCGCCCCGAACTTGAGAAGGTCCATCGGCGTCACAAAAGGCCAGATCTTGCCCTTGACGAAGTGGCCGTTCTTTGGCTCGATCCATTCGAGTTGCGGGCCAAGGCCCATCTCTTCGATGTAGCGGACGACCACGGTGTCGTTGGTAAAAATGTGGTGGTAGAAGCATTCGAGCGGTTCGCCGCCGCCAGCGTCGAAGGTGACGACTTGGCCGCCGACCTCGTGCCGGCTTTCGAACAGGGCGACCGTGTGACCGCGCTCCTGCAGCACTTTGGCGGCCGCCAGGCCGAGCACGCCCGCGCCGACGATGCCGACTCTCATGACGCCGCCGGCTCCTGCTCCTCATGGACTTCGACGTGCGTGATCCGTTTGAAGGACACGCCGAAGCTCCAGAGCAGGAGCAGCCCGACGATCGTCGTCGGTATCAAAATAAACGCGTGAGAGACGACGGAGTATGCGCTCGCCGTCGCGCTTTCAACGCCGGCGCCGACGAGCACGAGCTTGGCCGCCCACTCGAACGGGCCCGTGCCGCCAAAGAAGGTGGGGATGATGATGGCGAGGTTCGCGGCGGAGAGGAGCAGGACATAATCAGCAAAGCCAACGTCCATGTTGAAGCCCTGGCCGATGATCGCGTAGGAAGCGGCCTCAGTCGTCCAGGCGATCGTGCTGAAGAGCGCGACTAGGCCCAAGGAGCGCAGGTCATGGACCGAGCGCAGGCTGACGATGAGTGCATGGGCGATCTCCTCGGCGCGGTGCTCGAACCGGTGGGGGAGGATGCGCAAGCAGCGGTGGATGATGCGCTTGCCCCGCTCCTCGGAGTATGTGAGGGCGTAAAAGCTCGCGACGGCGAGGGCGAACAGCGCCGCGCTCGCTCCGGCGATGACCTTCAGCCGGGTATCTTCGAAGCCCACA
>CAMAUF010000308.1 GCA_945861295.1 bacterium
GGGTTCGAATCCCCTCAGCTCCACCACCCCGATCGCCATCGTCCCCCGGCCCAACGCGTGACAGTTCGGCGTTTCCCGATGGTTCGACTGTGCCGTAACGCGGTCGCTTACCGTCCGGCTCTTGCTCCCAGCACCGTCAGCCGCATACCGTGAAGGCCGCCGCTCAAGAGATGGCCGCGGCGGAACGCGTCATCACCCGTTGAGGAGGAGATAGCCATGACTACGCCAGTTGGTGTTGCCGCCGTGGACCGCGACGAGCTCCGCGCTCGAATCTCGGACAAGTACCGCGACGTGGCCACGAGCCCCGAACTCGGTTTTCACTTCCACACGGGAGCGCCGCTGGCGAAGATGCTGGGGTACCCCGAGCAATTGGTCGCGTTACTACCAGCCGGAACGGTCGATTCGTTCGCCGGGACAGGCAACCCATTCTTGTTCGGCGACCTTCAGCCCGGTGAAATCGTTGTGGACATCGGCAGCGGCGCCGGCTTCGATACCCTCCTGGCGGCTGGCCACGTCGGCCCCGCGGGCCGCGTCCTGGCGGTCGACATGACACCCGAGATGCGGGCCAAGGCGGCGGCTGGCGCCCGTGAGATGGGCCTCGCAAACGTCACCGTCCTCGAAGGCTTCGCTGAGAGTCTCCCGGTAGGCGATGGCGTCGCCGATGTCGTCATCAGCAACGGCGTCATCAACCTTTGTCCCGACAAGCAAGCTGTCTTCCGCGAGATGTACCGGGTGCTGAAGCCGGGCGGGCGCATCCAGGTGGGCGACATCTTGGTCCATCGGGAGGTGCCGCAGGAGGCCAAGGACGACATTGACCTCTGGAGTGGCTGAATTGCCGGTGCTCTGCTGGATGCGGAGTGGAGGCAGATCCTGGCGCTGGTTGGCTTCACAGACGTGGTCATGTCCAACGAAATCGATGTGTTTTCGGGCAGTGCGCACGAATCCGACGCAGCCGAGTTCGAGACGCGCGGAGTCACCGTCTTCGCGCGCAAGCCGATGGGGTCGCACCCGCCTCGCTGAGGCCACGGCAGGCCTGGCGGCTCTTTCCTATGTTCAGGCCCAGCAGACCACACGTGCTTACCGCCCCAGGCGCTTGCTCCCTACGCCCAACCGCGTACCGTTCGTCCGCGCGGACACCTCCGCGCGGGAGAGAGCGATGGGCAAGCTTGAAGGCAAGGTCGCGCTAATCACGGGCGCCGCCTCGGGCATCGGCAAGGCGAGCGCGTTGCGGTTTCACGCCGATGGCGCGGCCGTTATGTGCGCCGACATGAACATCGAAGGCGCCCGCCAAACCGCCGCCGAAATCGCCGAAAAGGGCGGTTCCGCCAGCGCGCTGCAGCTCGATGTCGCCGACCCGGCGGCCGTCCAAGACGCCCTCCAGCAGACGGCGGGCGAACTCGGCGGGCTGCACATCATCTATAACAACGCCGGCATCTCCGGCCTGAACGTCGATGCCGCCGGCAACATGAGCATGCACTCGTGGGAGAAGGTCATCGCCGTCAATCTCACGGGCGTCTACAACGGGCTCTTCTATGGTTGCCGCTACCTCGCCGAGCGCGGCGGCGGGTCGATTGTCAGCACCGCCTCTATCGCGGGGCTGGTCGGCCTCATGGGCATCCCGCGGCCGGGCGCGCCAGAGCCGGAGTACGGTTCGGGCGCGTACCAGGCGTCGAAGGGCGCCGTCGTCCAGCTCACCCGCCAATTCGCGATCAACTACGCCGAGGCTGGCGTGCGCGTGAACGCCGTCGCTCCGGGCTACATCGTGACGCCGATGACGGCGTTCGCCCGAGCCGACCCAGCGGCCGAAGCCTTCCTGGTCGCGCTCCATCCACTCGGGCGCCTGGGCCAGCCCGAAGAGATTGCGGCCGCGGCGGCCTTCCTCGCCAGCGACGAGGCCTCGTTCATCACGGGCGTCACCATCCCCGTCGATGGCGGCTACACGGCGAGGTAAAGGGCCCCGGTCGCTGGCTGGTGCTGGCGCTCAGACGCCGTCGTCGAAGCTATTCCGGAGCGAGCCGTTGCAGTCGTATAGGAAGGCGTCGTCGTCGGCGCTGTTGTTCCATAGATTTGTCGTGCTCCAGAGCAGGACCGAAGGCGGGTTGTCCGTCGCGCCGGGCCCAGACTGAATCGTCACGGTGCCGCTGAGAACATAGCCCGCCGGAAAGTCGAAGCGCTGGTTGCCGTTCTCGCTGATCAGGTACCAACCCGTAAGCAACCCGGCTCCAGCGATCGTGACTGTCTCAGGAGAGCCAGACTTGTTGAGTCCCGTGATCGTCGCGGTCGCCGCGCTGCAGGTGAGCTGCGTCGGCGTTGGCGTCGGCGTCAGTGTCGGTGTTGGTGTCCGGGTCGGCGTGGCCGTTGGGGCGCTGGTGACTGAAGTGTTCGTAGCCGTCGGCGAAGGAGCGGGCGCAGTGGCGACCTTGCACGAATCGCACGCGACCATGGGAAGCCAGGCCACCTTCGGCAGGTTGCGCTTCGGATACGCCGTGCCGGCCGGGTCCTCGCAGCCGAGCCCGTCGTCATCAAGGTCGAGGTTGTGCGGGTCGGGCTGAAGAACGACGAAGTTGCGTTCCGGGATATTCTCGCAGTTGAGGTCGCGCGCTCCCACAGGGATGCAGAAGTCCGGATAGAGCGGGTCGCACGTGGCCGCCGACGTACCGCCGTCCGCGAATGCGAGCGCGCCCAGGCCGGCGAAGAAGCTTCCCACCGCGAGCGCGACGACCGTCCAACGCAATCGCATTCCACTCATGCCAGTTCACCTCATGGCCGCACTCTACGCGCGACGCGCCCCGCGCGTCGATGAGCGGGCAGCCTCGCCTTACTGGCCGTCGTCGAACTCGCAAGCGAGTTTGTTCGCCGGGTTGAACAGTAGCGCGTCGTCATCGTCGCTATTGTTCCAATAACTCTCCTTCGTCCACCACAACCGGCCGGCGGAGTTCGCAAATCGCGTGGCCCCCGAGACGACCTCGACGCTCCCAGTAATGACGAAGCCCTTGGGGAACGTGAATCGCTGCCCAGACGCGGCTCCCTTTTCGCTGTGGATGCTCCACCCGGTGAGGTCGACTCCCTCGCCTGTGAGCGTCACGACCTCGCCCTGCTTGTCGAGTCCCGAAATGACGACGGGGCCATCGCAGTTGCCCGCGACGCACTCGCCCCAGAGCCCTCGGCCGGCGGATTGGGCAGCCTTCTCCGCGGCTGCGACGCGGTCGAGGTAGCCGGTGCTCTCATAGACGGCGAGCCTGGCGAACCCGTCCCGCGCGAGCGATTCGTTCACCAGCTCATCGCCAAGCCAGACGTAGCGGAGGCGGCGGTCGTACTGGTCGCGGTCGCGGGCATCGGCTTCGAGGCGGACTGGCTGATTCAGCAGCCTGCGCCGAAGCTCGTCGCGGGCCTCGT
>CAMAUF010000309.1 GCA_945861295.1 bacterium
GACGGCGCGATCAAGGTCCGCGGGCTCTCGGAAGAGCATGCGCACCTCGTCGGCGACGGCCTCGGTGGCCTGAGGACGGGTGATCGCATCGAACTCTTGCCGAGCCATGGAGATACCACGCTCAACTTGCACGATGTCTACTTCGTCCGCCGCGGCGACGAGGTGATCGCGACCTGGCCCATCCTGGCGGCGCGCAAGTTTCGCTGAGGACGCGGTAGACTGACGGGCAAGGGAGGACGAACTCGATGCGGAAGTGCCCATGGTGCGGTCGCGACAACCTGAATGTGTACGCCTACTGCCAGAGCTGCGGCCGCGGCTTCGAAGGCCCAGAGGCTGCGAAGGCCGCCAAGCCTCGCAAGTGGTGGCCGTTCGGCGGCGGCAAGGCCGCGTGAGGGCGTCCGTATGAGCACGCTCCGACCCGATTACGCCGAAGCCTGTGCCGAGTGGGCGGGCCGCGTCCGCGCCGACGCCGAACAGGTCGACCGGTTGCGCGAAGTCGCCGACGGCGACTTCTACGGCCCGATCGCGAGCGTGTTTCGCGCCGACCCACGGCGGACGGGCGACCCGGTGCTCGACCTGCTGAAGACGCTGGTCCGGCCCGATGAGACGTGGCTCGACATCGGGGCTGGCGGCGGCCGCTTCAGCCTGCCGCTCGCGCTCGCCGCCAAGGAAGTGATCGCGGTCGAGCCTTCGGACGGGATGCTCGATGTCCTGCGCCAGGGCATGGCCGAGCACGGCATCGCCAACATTACGGTCCACCAGTCGCGCTGGCCGGCGGCGTTCGCGGTCAAGGCCGATTGTTCGCTGGTGTCGATGGTGGGTAACGACGTGGCCGAAATCGGCCCCTTCCTGGACGCGATGGAGGCTGCGACCAGCCGGCTGTGCGTCATCGCCAACCTCGACCGGTCCCCGCCTTCTGTCTTCGCGCCCGCGTTTGCGCACATCCACGGTGAGCCCCGCCACCTGCTGCCGGCAATCCCGGAGTTTCTGACGTTGCTGCTGGCCAAGGGCCGGCTCTTCAACGTCACGCTGATCCCGCGCCAGCCGATGACCTTCGAGAGCCCAGACCAGGTGCTGGCCATGGCCAGGCGGCAGACCTGGGTGAAGGAAGGCGGCGAGAAGGACGCCCGGCTTGTCGATTACGTCTACGCGAACTTGGTGGAACGGGATGGGCGCTATGCCTTCTCGTTCGCGCCAGGCTCTATGGCGGTCGTGACTTGGGCGCCTAGTTGAGAGCCATGCCGCCAAACTCCACTTCAGCAGACTTCGCCAGATGACGCCCGACGAAATCCTTCGCCGTATCCCGTGGGTCCCGCCGGGCTTTCGCGACCACGGGTCCCCGGAGGCGAACGTGAAGGCGCTCGTCGAATGGGCGGGCGCGCATCCTGGCCCCGAAGCGGACGCGATCCTTTCGGTCATCCCTGCCGAGATGACGGCGGGCGGCCAAGGTGGCACGATGGCCCACACGTCAATCAAAGAGAGCGAGGTACGCTGACCATGTCCGTCTATGCCATTTTCTACCAGGACGCCGTCACCGACCGGGAGGGGCTCGCGGCTTACCAGAAGGCTGCGGGGCCAACCATCGCGCCGTTCAAGCCCGCCGCCAAGGTGGTCACGGAAGCAAACATCGAAACCATCGAAGGGGACTGGCGGCCGGGACGCATCGTCGTGCTCGAGTTCGCCACGCGCGAGGATGCGCTCGGTTGGCACAAGTCCCCGGCGTATGGCGAAGTTATGAAGCTGCGCCACGCCGCGACCAAGGGCGGCGGCGGCGTCCTCGTGGAGACGCTGCCGATCCCGGGCGGCCACCCGAACCCGGTCTACGGCATCTTCTTCCAGGACAAAATCAGCGACCGCGCCGCGCTCATGGAGTACCAGCAGAAGGCAGGCCCGACGCTCGGCCCGTTCGGCTGCATTCCCCGGGTCGCGACGGAAACGGTGGAGCTGCTCGAAGGCGATTGGCCGGCGGTCCGGGTCGTCGTCCTGGAATTCGCCGACCGCGAAAAGGCGCGAGGTTGGCATAGTTCGCCCGAGTACAGCGCCGTCAAGGGCATCCGGCTGGCGGCGACGCACGGCGCGGGCGTGCTCGTCGACGGCATCCCGGCCCGCTAATTCGGCTGTCCCGAACCTTCATCGCGCGGCGTCAGCGCGCGGGCAAGCTGCCGAATGGCGGCGGCCACAACGGCCGGCGCCACCATCCCGTGGAAGTGGCCGCCGGCTAAGCGCAGGGTTGGGCGGCCGTGGGCTTCAGCCTCGTCCCGCATCGGCCCATAGAACGGGTTCGGTTCGAAGGCGAGGAAGGCCCACGGGAGTCCCGCGTCGTGACCCGGATAGGGCTCGGCGTACCAGGCGAGCGGCAGGTCGCGCGCTTCTTCCGCAGCGTCGCTGGCCAGCACCGGTGGCACGCCCGCGGCGAGCCACCGTGATGGCTTCCGCCACGGGTTGGGCACGAAGCCGCCGTTGCGAGCGGCCTGCGCCGCGAGTTCACCGGCGGCGTCCGTGTAGCTCGCCAGCCAGGAGCGGTACGCGCCGGGCAGCGTCGCGTCCACATACACGATCCCGGACACGGAAAGGCCGCGCTCGATGAGACGCCACGCGACGAGCGGCGCGGTTGGCCCAGCGCCGCTGTGCGGCACGAGCACGATGTCCGCAGCCGTCGCTGGCACGGCGGCGGCGACACTCGAGGCCCAAGCGTCCCAGAACGCCGCTTGGCTGGGCGCCTGGCCCGCGATGACTGTGGCGTTGCCAAGCGCCTCTGCGAGGGGAGCGAGCGAACGCGGCCCGACGAGCGGGCTGGGGATCAGGACGAAGGCCGGGTCAGCCATCGAGCCGCTCGAAAGCCACCGCGGCGGCCCCGAGCAGGCCGGCGTTGTCGTCGAGTTCGGTCGTTTTGAGCAATGTCCCGGAGGCGGGGCCGTACGCGATCGAGAACATCGCCTCGCGGAGCGGGCCAAGGAGCATGTCGCCCATGTGCAAAAGGCCGCCGCTGAGCGTGACCATGTTCGGGTTGAGGACGTTGACGATGCCGCCAAGGCCGAGCCCGAGCAAGTGACCGCCGTGCCGGATCTCGGCCTCGCAGAGTTCGTCGCCTCTTCGCGCGGCCGCGAAGAGCTGCTCCGCGGTCGGTGGCGCGCCGGCCGCGAGCCCGCTCAGGATCGTGGATGTCCCGGCCGCGACGATGCGCCGGGCGCGTTCGGCGAAGGCGACGCCGCTGACCATCGCCTCCAGACAGCCGCGTGAGCCGCAGTTGCAGCGCGGGCCGGCCGGGTCAATAACGACGTGGCCGATTTCGCCGGCGAAGCCGCGGGCGCCGCGATACAGCTTGCGGTCGATCACGATGCCGCCGCCGATGCCGGTGCCGAGGGTGGCATGCAGGAGGTGACGTGTCCCA
>CAMAUF010000310.1 GCA_945861295.1 bacterium
AGGCCGTGCTTCGCGATCAAGCCCAGCTCTTTTTCGAGACGTTCGCGCGCCTGTTGGTGGATCGCTGGCTCGAACAGCCCATATTTTCGGCGGAAGGCGCGTTCGCACACCCCGCGGAGAAAGCTGTCGAGCGTCGCGCCTTCCGGCACTGGGTAGTCCGGCAGGCGGTAGGGCAGGTCGCTCGTCAGGTCGAAGGTGCAGCGTTCGGCGATCGCCACCGTGTTCTCGATCGCGCGCGGCCAGCGCTGGAAGCGTCGCGCCATCGCCTCGGGGCTCTTGAGGAAGAACTCCGAGTTCGGCCGCCGTACCTGGTGCGAACTATCAAGGGTGAGCCGGTGATGGATCGCCACGAGCACATCGTTCAGCCGATGGCGCTCGCGGACGTGATAGTGCGCGTTGTTGGTGGCCACGATCTCGAGGCCCGCCTCCTCCGCGATGCTGGCGAGCGCGGCGGTCAGCGCGCCATCGTTGTAGACATCGTGATGGTGGAGTTCGACGAAGAACTGGGTCGCGCCGAACTGGTCGCGGAACCAGGCCGCGCGCTGGAGGGCGTCTTGGCGTCGCCCGGCCGCCGCCAGGCGGCTGAGTTCGCCTTCGCGGCAGCCCGAGAGCACGATTAGCCCGTCCCGCAGTTCGACCAGCCAGTCGAGCCGGATGCGAGGCGCGTCCTTGCCGAAGGTGCGGTAGGCGCGGCTCAAGAGGCGGCAGAGGTTGCGGTAGCCCTCGACCGTCTCGCAGAGCAGCGTCAAATGGGATGGCGGCTCACCTTCGCCGTGGTCAACCGTGATTTCGCAGCCGGTGATCGGCTTGAGGCCCCGTTCGCGCGCGGCTTTGGCGAACTCCATGGCGCCGTAGAGGTTGTCGTGGTCGGTGATGGCGAGCGCCTCGTAGCTGAGGCTTACGGCCGTCGCGACCATCTCATCGGTCGCGCTCGCCCCTTCGCGGAGGGACCAGCAGGAGTGGGCGTGAAGTTCGGCGTACATACTAGAACAATAGTTCTATTTTCCGAGGAATTCAACAGAGCCGCGACAGCCATGGAGCGGAGGGATGTCGCGCTTCGCGACAAACGTCGTTCGCAGCCCGGATCCCTCCCCTCGTTGTCACTCGGGGCTCTGAGTCACGCGTCTCGCGGAAAGTTCGCTGAAAAACTCGCTCATGGTGCGTTGTACGTCGGCTGCGCAGGTGCGGCTGGCGAGATAGCAGAGCCAGGTGCCGAGCGCCATCACGATCGTCGTCGCCCCGAGCATCGACCAGCGCAGGGCTTCGCCGCGGCCCATATCGGCATACTCTTGCAACAGTTCAGATGCGCCGCCGACCACCAACGGCGCCGCCGCCGCCCCACAGACGACGAGCGCGAGTCCGAAGGCCGAGAACGCTTGCGAACGAATCCGCGGCGGCGAGGCCGCCGCGATGATCGACACCAGCCCGCCCGTGCCAATGGACGAAATGAAGGCCCCGATCGCCAGCCAAAACAGGCAAAGCGGCCCGTTCGGCATCAGGAACGCGATCGTCCACGCCACCGTCAGGCTCCCCGCCGCGACGGTCCCCACGCGCCCGAGGTACCCGAACCCCCGCGCCAGGAAGCGGTCGGCCAAGGGCCCGCCCAACCACGTGCCGAAGAAGGCGAAGAGCGCCATCACGCCCAGCGCGGCGCCCGCCCCTTCCGTGCTGAAGCCATACTCTCGTTCGAACAGCGTCGGCAGCCAGAAGACTGAGCCAAACAGCGAAAACCCAAACGCGGCATTGGTGAAGATCAGCCACTTCAGCGAGGGGATGCGGAAGATGCGGCCGAGGCTTTCCCAGAAGCCGAGCGCGTCGGTGGGTATGCGAAGGAACTCCGCGAGCATGGGGTCTTGCTGCGCCGCGACTGCGATGTCTCCCTCGCCGCGGCTCGGTTCGCGCAGCCGGCGCAGGGCATAGATCCCGAGCACGAGGCCCGGGATGGCAGCCGCCAGGAAGCCCCAGCGCCAGCCAATCGTGCCGACGATGATCCCGCCCACGACCGCCCCAATCACCTGCCCCAACGGGTTCGCCGACCGGTGATAGCCAAGCGCCCGCCCGCGCACGCTCACGGGGTAGTAGTCCGAAATCAGGCTCGCGTGCGTCGGGACAATCGTCCCCTGGCCGAACCCGAGCAAGGCCCGTGTGAGGAAAAGTTGGGTGAAGCTGCGGGATGTCGCGGCCAAGATGCCGGCGCTGCCCCAGACGATCGCCCCGGCGGCGAGGATGTTGATGCGCTTGTAGCGGTCCGACCAGTTGCCGGCTGGCAAGCTGATGATGCCGGTGATGAAGATGACCGCGACCGGCAGCAGGCCCGCCGTGAAGTCGTTGAGCCCGAACTCCTCGCGGATATCCTCCAGGGAGACCGAAAGGACGGCGCGGTCGAACTCATCCACCGCGTTGAGGATGAAGAGGATGATCAGCGGGCTGAGGCCAAAATCCCGGAGGCGTGGCTTTCGCCGGCCAGCGGCGCCTTCGGTGGATGCGTTCGTAACCAGGGCGCGCTTACTCCGGATGCGAATGCGTGCAGCGTAGCGGCTGTGGCCTTGGCGTGCTTGTCCAGGTCAGCGGATACGCGGGTACATCCGCCGGTATTCCGGCATTACGCCAAGCGCTGGCCCACCGGCTCGGCCATCTTCTTGCCGCCTTCGAGCATCTTCTCGCGGAACTCGTGGTGTTCCGGTATGGGCTGCCCCACGACGTAGAGGAAGTAGTAGGCGCCGAAATCGCCGACGCCTTTAAAGCGCTTCTTGAGGTCCTTGTGTTGGGCATCGAAGCCGCCGAGCGAACTGAGATAGGCGCCGAAGCTGCCGTGCTCCCGCTCCAAGGCAAGCATCGTTTCCGCGTTGTGGACGGTCGCCTCGATCTTGCGGCGATTGCGGATGATCCGTGTGTCCGCCGTCAGCGCCTCGACCTCGTCCGGGCTGAGGTTCGCCACCCGCTCGGGGTCGAAGGCGTGGAAGGCGGCCTGGAAACCCGGCCATTTGTTTTCGATGATCTTCCAGCTCATGCCGGTCTCGAAGACGGGCTTGCTCAGCGCTTCCAGGTAGTCGGCCAGTTTCGTAGGGGTGATTTGCTCTGGGGCGTCCATATCCTTCCTCCACAGAGATCATACTCCGTCACTTCGACACTCCAGCACCTCCGTCACTCAGCCGGCGGCATCCTTCGCCCGCGGTGCCTCGTATGGCTGCGCGTACCAGAGGTCCCGCACCAAATCGCGATAGAGTGTCAGCCGCCGGCCACCTTCGACCTCGACGACGAAGTAGCGCCGCGCGATCTCTTCGCGCCACCATTCGTCGTCGACGCGCCAACTATCATGGATGGCGACGATGCGGAGGTAGGCGCCGCGCCAGAGCATCCTGGAACTGTTGCGTCGGCCCATGCCGACCAG
>CAMAUF010000311.1 GCA_945861295.1 bacterium
CTTCCTCGTGTACTGGGATATCCTTCAGCTTGTCGGAGAGATTGCGCAGGAACTCCATGGGCGGCCGAAGAACCTAGCGCCCGATGAACGCCCCGTCGGCCGCGGGCGCGGATCGTCGGTCAGTTCGATTGTCTGCTACCTGATCGGCCTTTCGCACATCGACCCGGTCAAGAACGAGCTCTACCTCGAACGCTTCCTCAACGACGAACTGCATTCGCTCCCGGATATCGACCTCGACTTCCCGCGCGATATCCGCGACGAACTGCTCCAGCGCATTTACGACCGCTACGGCCCGGAACACGCCGCCATCGTCGCGGCTTTCCCGACGTATCAGTTCAAAAACGCGGTGATCGATATCGGCAAGGCATTGGGCCTGCCGGCGCCGGTCTTGGCGAAACTGAACAAGCTCAGCGGCAACTTCGCGAGCGCACACGATATCGCGGAAGAGATGAAGCACGTCGCCGAGTTGCGGCCGCTGGCCAGCGCCCCGATCTGGCGCGACCTGATCGAACTTGCCCACCAAGCGGCCGGCTTCCCCCGGCACATCGGCCAGCACGTCGGCGGCGTCGTCATCTCGGCCGAACCAATCTCGTCCGTCGTGCCCGTCGAACCCGCCCGCATGGAGGGCCGCTATGTCATCCAATGGGACAAGGATTCGGTCGACGACGCGCGCCTCGTGAAAATCGACTTCCTCGCCTTGGGCATGCTCTCGGCCGTCGACCAGTGCCTGGGGATCATCGAGGAGACGCATGGCGTCCGGGTCGACCTCGGCCGGATCCCGCACGATAGCCCCGAAATCTACGCCTCGATCACCGCCGGGGACACGATGGGCGTCTTCCAAATCGAGAGCCGGGCACAGATCCAGACGCTTCCGCACACGCAGCCTAGCACCATCGATGACCTCGCCGTCCAGGTCGCGATCATCCGGCCTGGGCCCATCATGGCGGGCACGTTTCACCCGTACATGGAGTACCGCAAGAAGCTGGCCCTGGGCGAGCGCGTCGAAGTCGACTACGGACACCCAGAGCTCGCGCCGCTGCTCGCCCCATTCATGGCCGAGACGCTGGGCCACGTCTTGTATCAGGACCAAGTGCTCCAGATCGCCTGCGCGGTGGCGGGCTTTACGGCCGGGCAGGGCGACCGGCTGCGGCGCGCCATGAGCCGAAAGCGTTCGGCTGAGGCGATGCAGGCGCTGGCGGAGGAGTTTTACGCCGGCGCCGCCCGCAACGGCGTCCCCCGCGAAGCCGCGGACATCGCCTTCAGAAGGATGGCGGCATTCGCGGCGTTCGGTTTCCCCAAGAGCCACGCCGTGGCCTTCGCGCTGCTCGCCTATGAATCCTGCTGGCTGCGGTATTACTACCCGGCGGCCTACTATAGCGCCCTCTTCAACGCCCAACCCATGGGCTTCTACTCGGTCGAAGTCCTGACCGGGGATGCGAACCGGCACGGCCTCGAGATCCTGCCGCCGGCCATCAATCTCAGCAAAGCGCAGACCTGGCCGGAGCGCGATGGCATCCGGCTTGGCCTGGAGCAGGTGCGCGGGATCGGCGGCGGTTGGCGAGCCCGAGCAAATCAACACGGCTCGTCAAGGCCGCCGATAGGCTCCACCGCCGAACGGCTCGCTAACGAGCGCGAGCGGGCCGGCCCGTATCGCTCGCTCTACGACCTTCTCTCGCGAAGCGGGATCACGCGGGGCGAAGCCGAGGCGCTGATCGGCGGCGGCGCCCTCGATGCTTTCGGCCTGCCAAGGAGGGAGCTCCTCTGGCAGCTTGGCCTCCTCATCCCCAGTCACAGCCACCTCGAATCGACCCGTCCCGGCAAGCTCGCGCAAACCGCGGGGCGAAGCCAACGCAGGCACAAGCTGGTCGCGACGCAACCGGCCCTGCCCTTCCCCGTCGCGCAAGACATGGCGGAACTGCCACGGCTTTCGAATTGGCAGGAGATCGCGTGGGACTACGAGTACCTCGGCCTTTCGGCGCGGCCCCACCCGATGGCGCTCGTCCGGCCGCTCCTCCACGAAGGGATCATCTCGAGCAAGCAACTGGGCGGCCCCGGCAACCCGAACCGCCTGCCGCAAGGGGCCGTCGTCGAGATCGCCGGCATGGTTGTCACCCGGCAACGCCCGCAGACAGCGAGCGGTGTCCTCTTCATGCTCCTGGAAGATGAATTCGGTCTGACGAATATCGTCGTCTACACGCCGTTGCAGGAACGGCAGCGCGAACTGGTCCGCGCGACGCCATTCGTCCTCATCCGGGGACGAGTTGACAACGAAAAGAGCGGGTTCCCGAACGTTATCGCCGACAGATTCAAAGCCTGCCCGCTCCCTGGCCGCATCCAGGCGCCAGACGGGCACAACTGGGGATAGCCCCCACTCCGCCCAGCGAGCCAGCCGCGAAAATCCGGCCCTCCTTGCGGTTTGACACCTCGCTTCGCCGACGCTCTACACTCGACCTACTGGCGCTGACCCCAGGAGCGGGTTTCAGCCTCCGCGAGGCAAGCCAAGACAAACCCGGAGGCTGGAGTGGGAAAGTACATTATCCGACGGACCTTGATTAACGTCCCAGTGATCATCTTAGTGGCGACGTTGGTGTTCTTTGCCACGAACGTGCTGCCAGGCGACTTTGTGGCCCAGCGCATCGCCTCGACCAACCCAACCGCGGAAGGCGGCCCCGAGGCGATCCGGGCGCAGATCGAGCGGATCAAGAACGATCTCGGGATCAACGACCCCATCCCCGTGCGATATGTCAATTACCTGGGCGAACTCGCTCGCGGGGACTTGGGCACGTCCTACCGCAGCCGTGAAAGCGCGGTGTCGGAGTTCCGCAAAGGCCTGCCCTATACGCTGCAACTCTCGATCATGACCCTCCTGGTGGCGCTGGTCACGAGCGTGCCGATCGGGATCATCTCGGCCGTCCGGCAAGACACCATGATCGACTATTTTCTGCGCTTTTTCGCGATTGTCTTCGTCGCGGCGCCGAACTTCTGGATCGCCACCATGCTCCTGCTCTACGTCGTGAGAGGGGTCGACATTGGCATCCTGACGGTGGGCTGGGAAGTGCCGCTGACGGAGCATCCCCTGCTCTGGGAGGACCCCTTCGGCAGCCTGCGGCTCTTCGGCATCCCGGCCGTAGCCGGCGGCCTCGCCTCCGGGGCGGGCATTATGCGGCTCCTGCGCTCACAGATGCTCGAAGTCCTGCGCCAGGACTACATCCGCACCGCCTGGGCGAAGGGCGTCCGCGAGCGGGTTGTGATCGTGCGACATGCGCTGAAAAACGCGCTCATCCCGGTGCTCACGGTCATCGGCCTCACCGTCGCCGGCTTGCTCAGCGGCAACGTTGTCTTCGAGTACCTGTTCAACATCCCTGGCGTCGGCAACCGGATCC
>CAMAUF010000312.1 GCA_945861295.1 bacterium
GTTCGAGCATTGCGATTGTTCAAGAACGCCGATAGCTTCGTCGCCACTTCCGCGATAGGGAAGCAGTGGTACGATGGCCGCAACAGTGTTTACCCAACCTGATTGGGTGGCGCTACTTTCCAGCTAGGTGAGGGTGATGGCAGACTTCAGCGTCGTCAAGGAATCCGAGGCCCCGCGGCCAACACGTCAGACAGGTCGTCTCGCCGCGCGCATGCGCGAATACGAGAAGTACGTCGAAAGCGTGGGCGGCGGCAAGGTCGGCAAACTCGTCCCCGGTAAGGGCGAATCATCCCGTGGCGTCGCGCTCCGCGTGAGCCGCGCCGGCAAGCGCGCCAACAAGGCGATGTCCACCTGGGTCGTGGACGATGTGGTGTACTTCCAGGCCAGCTAGTCCGATCCAGAAACCCCATAAGAAACGGTCGCCGGAAATCCGGCGACCGTTTCTTTGTGCTCGCAAACAGCGACGAGGACTCAGTTCCTGTCGAGAGGCCGGTCGTCCGAGGCGACGATGGCGAAGGATGCCGACTCGCGGGCCCGCCGCCACGAGGGCGTGGTCGCCGCGTCGGCCGAGACCGCCTCACTGGCCTCACGGCGCGGCGGGACGGCCTTGGCCGGGCGCGCCGCAAGTTCGGTGATGGGCGTGATGGCGACGGGCGTGAGCGTGGTCGTTTCGATCGTGCCCTTGATTTGAGCGCCTTCCTCGACAACGAGCGCGGCCGTCTTCACCGTCCCCGAGATACTCGCGGTCGAGGCGACCACCAGCCTGCCGCTGCAGACGATGTCGCCTTCGAACACGCCCCGGATGTGCGCGTCCCGCGTCTCGACCTTGGCCTTGGCGGTCGCGTTGGGTTCCACGCGGAAAAGGCCACGGCACACCACCTCACCGCTGAGCGAGCCGAACACGACCAGGTCCTGGGCCGCTTCGTACCGGCCGTCAAAGATGGAGTTGGCATCAATGACGCTTTGCCCGACCGGGAAGGCCATCGCGGCCGGTTCAAGGCCGATTGCGCCCCTGGTGGTGTCGTCGTAGCTCGGTTCGTGGCCCATATCGTCCCCCATGGCGGTGTCCGGCGCCAAGCGCCGGGGCGTGGATTCGTGACGTTTAAACTGCATATCGTCGCCTCCCGGTCAGTTCGCTGGGGCCGGCTGGATGCTGCACAGGCACCTTATCCGGCGCACGGCAACATTGTCCAGCGAGACGTTAACCTCACGGGCACAATCCGCAAGCTAATCGAAGCGGAAAACGAGGGCCGAACGCCAGAACTTAAGCCACGGGAGACGTTCTATGGCAAGCGCCCGCTCGGATCATGAAACCGCCGGCGGACAAAGCCATGACGCCACTGGGCAGCGGCCGCTCGGCGAAGCCTCCCGGTCGCTATACTACGTCCCCGCAGGGGCCGCAGCGTAAGAAGGCAGAACGTTGGCCGCCGCCGCGCTGGAGGGGTTCGTGGCTCGAAGTGTGGTGTTCAACCAATTCAACCTTGTGGTGCGCGACATGGAGACGACGGTCGCGTTCTACCGTCGCCTCGGCCTAACGATCGCGGACGTCGACCCGGCATGGGGCAACCACCACCGGTCGGCAAGCCTGGACGGCGGCCTCGACCTCGACTTCGACATCGTTGAGTTCGCCAGCCAGTGGGACGCGGGTTGGCCGGGCACGCCAGCGGTCGGCATGGGTGTCCTCGGGTTCAGCGTCGAGTCCCGCGAGGCCGTTAACGAGATTTACGCTGGGGGACCTCATCGGCGCCGGCTACGCGGGCCAACAGCCGCCCTACGAAGCATTCTGGGGCGCCCGCTACGCGATCGTCTCCGACCCCGACGGGAACGCCGTCGGCATCATGAGCCCGGTCGATCCGGCGAAGAGGTCGGCGCGGTGAGTTTGCAGCTCGGTTTTGGACGCTCGGGTCGAGTCTATCGCTGGCATGTCCAAGATGAGACAGGTTGGTACCCCCGACAGGACTCGAACCTGTGCCTTCGGCTCCGGAGGCCGACACTCTATCCGCTGAGCTACGGGGGCAGCCCGTGATCCAGCGTAGCGGTTCCTCTCGCTTCCCGCACGCGCCGGCGTCCGTTTGACGTGGGAGGCGGTGGGCCGAACAATCGGCCCCATGCTCGCCAAAGTGTTCAGTTGCGCGGTCGTCGGCCTCGATGGCGAACTCGTCGAGGTTGAGGTCGATATCACGCGCGGCGAACCGAAGACGTTCGTCGTCGGCCTGCCCGATGCCGCCGTCCAGGAATCCAAGGAGCGCGTCCGCTCGGCCATCCGCAACAGCGGGCTCACCTTCCCCTTCAGCCACCGCATCGTCATCAGCCTCGCCCCCGCCGACACGCGCAAAGAAGGCCCAGCCTACGACCTGCCGATTGCGGTCGGCATGCTGATCGCGACGGGCCAGGTCGTCGGCGACCTCTCCGACGCCGTCGTCGTCGGGGAGCTGGCGTTGACCGGCGATGTCCGCCCGGTGCGGGGGATGCTGCCGATGATGGCCCTCGCCAAAGCGACGGGGAAACGCCGCGCCTTCGTGCCGGCCGCCAACGCCGAGGAAGCCGCGCTGATTGGCGACGTCGAAGTCTTCCCAGTCGAAAGCCTCGCCTCGATCGCCTCGCACATCCTCGGCGCGATCCTCATCGCCCCGCATGTGCGGTCGGCGCCGCCGCCCGCCGTGGAAGACCCGCATCTCCTCAATTTCGCCGATGTCGTCGGCCAGGAGCAGGCCAAGCGCGCGCTCGAAGTAGCGGCGGCGGGCGGCCACAACCTGGTCATGCGCGGGCCACCCGGCAGCGGCAAGACGTTGCTCGCGCGCGCCCTGCCCTCGATCCTCCCGCCCATGACGGACGATGAAGCGATGGAGGTGACGCGCATCTTCAGCGTCGCGGGCATGCTGCCGGTGGGCGGCGGGCTCGTGCGCACGCGGCCGTTTCGCGCTCCACACCACACCGTTTCGAACGCCGGGCTGGTGGGCGGCGGCTCGAACCCCCGGCCCGGCGAAGTCACGCTCGCGCACCGCGGCGTCCTCTTCCTCGATGAACTCCCGGAGTTCGACCCGCGCGTGCTCGAAGTGCTGCGGCAGCCGTTGGAAGACCGCCAGGTGACGATCAGCCGGGCGCGTCAATCGGTCACCTTCCCGGCCAGCTTTTCGTTGGTCGCCGCGAGCAACCCGTGCCAGTGCGGCTACTTCGGCGACCGGGAGCGGGATTGCGTCTGCCCCCCGCAGGCGGTCTCGCGCTACCAGCGCCGCATTTCGGGGCCGCTGCTCGACCGCATCGATGTTTTCGTCGAAGTGCCGCGCGTCGACTACGAGAAGCTCATGCGGGGCCAGCGGGGCGAGCCGAGTTCGGCGGTCGGCGCCCGCGTG
>CAMAUF010000313.1 GCA_945861295.1 bacterium
TTCTTGCCGATCTCGGCGGGGTCGATGTCGATGTGGATGATCTTGACGCCGGGGTTGAAGTCTTTGAAGCGGCCCATCGCGCGGTCGTCGAAACGCATACCGACGCCGATCACGAGGTCGGCGGCATCGGCGGCCATGTTCGCGTAGAACATGCCGTGCATGCCGAGCCAGCCGTAGCTGAGGACGTGCGATTCCGGGAAGCCGCCAATCCCGAGGAACGTGGTAAGCACCGGAATTTGGGCTTTTTCGGCGAACTCCACCAGTTCGTGGTGAGCGTCGCCCCAGATGACGCCGTGGCCAGCGATGATGATCGGGCGCTTCGCCTGGTCGATCGCCTCCGCGGCCTTCTTGATCATGCCGGGGTGGCCTTCCGTCGTCGGCTTGTAACCGCGCAGCTTCACCTCGGCCGGCCACTCGAACTCCGCCTGCTCCTGAAAGACATCCTTGGGGATATCGACGAGTACCGGGCCGGGCCGGCCCGTGGTCGCGATGTGGGCCGCCTCGCGGATGCTGAGGGCGATCTCGTTCGCGTTCATCACGAGGTAGTTGTGCTTGGTGATGGGCTGGGTGATCCCGGTGATGTCGGCTTCTTGGAAGCCATCCTTGCCGAGCAGGGTGCGCGAGACGTTGCCCGTCAGCGCGAAGACCGGCGTCGAATCCATCCAGCTCGTGCAGATGCCCGTGACCAGGTTGGTGGCGCCGGGGCCGCTCGTGCCGAGGCAGACGCCCATGCGCCCACTGGCCCGGGCATAGCCGTCGGCCATGTGCGCGGCGCCCTGTTCGTGGCGGACGAGGATGTGCCGGATGCCGGGGAACTGCGGGAGGGTGTCGTAGAGGGGAAGGACGACGCCGCCGGGATACCCGAAGATCGTGTCGACCCCTTCACGCTGGAGCGACTCCAACGTGATCTGTGCGCCTGTCATGCGCGCCATGCAAGGACCTCTTCCCCCAAGCCGGCGATTTCGGCCGCGACCCCCGGTGAGAGGGAGCGGCTGCCCTGTCACGCCGCGAAGGTCGTGACAGTCCTTCCGTGGTCCGGAAGGACGGTGGGGCGTGGAGAGTGGGCCGGTAAGCCTGATTCCTCTCCGGCCGTTTGGTGGTTATACGAGAGTACGGCAGATGTGACGATTGCGTGAAGAGGCGCGAGTGACGCCAGTCGCTGCGATCCGCATTGGCGCGTATGCGCGCGGGTTGAGCCGAGTCATCCAAGTCGACCCGACAGCCGTCGCGTGACGGAGCGGGACCGGGCGCGCTCGGATAAACTGAACGCGCTGACCCCACCCGCCGGAGGGAGACACATGACGTTCGACCAATTTATTGGCATGGAGCGTGTCGATACCGATGCTGGCGCCGAATCGCGCCTGACGGTCCAGCCGCACCACTGCAACCCGACCGGGAACATCAACGGCGGTGTAATGCTCTCGATGGCCGACAACCTGGCGACCGGTGCTGCCGGGCGCGCGTACTTCGACAAGACGGGCGAGCGCAAGTTCATGGTCGGCGTCGACATCCACGCGGTGATGCTCGCCAACCAGCAGGGCGGGACGATCCGGGCCGTGGCCATGCCGGTGCGCGTCGGGAGGCGGGTCACGGTGATCCGCACACAGGTCTGGGGAGACGGCGACCGGCTCCTCGCGGAGGTTACGAGCACGCACGTGCCCATGTAGGGCCGATTGTTCCTCCTACCACCCAACACCGGACGCTGATGCTGTATGATGCATACGGTCAACATTCGCTCGAAGCGGTTCAATGAATCCAGTTCACGAGTCGCTGCGACAAGAAATCGAGGACACGCGCATGAGGGTCACTGAGAGAATCACCGAGCCAATTTTCAATTTTGGTGGGAAGGCATTCTGCACTCTAATTGGCCCTCCCACAGAACTGGGAGGAGCGACTCATCAGAGTGTCGCGCACGTGGTCATTCCTGTAGGACAGTCATTTTCGGCCCATTACCACAAACGTTCCGAGGAATCGTACTACATACTTCGCGGAACAGCGCTTATGACAGTCGACGGCCAACGACTCGTGTTGGTGGCAGGTCAGGCGATACTCTTGATGCCGGGAGAGATTCACGACCTCGCTTGCGCTGGTGAGGAAGACGTAGAACTCATCGGGATTAGCGCTCCTCCATTTGACCCTCAGGACGTGTACCTGGCCTAACGAAATGCGAAGCAGGCCGCTCGCAGGGCTGTCGAGGAGCACCGGACCGCGACCTTCATGCTCCTCAGCGGCGGCCGGATCGTGACCGAGAACTGTTTCGTCCCCTTGCAGTCCTCGTATGTCCAAGATGTCGCCTCTGTGCAAAAGAGCGTGATTTCGACCCCCTTCGGCATCGCACGCGCCAGACCATCGACGGGCTTCGGGTCGTGAATCCGTTTCTGTGACGACGCGCCACGTCGGTTTCGCGACGCCGTGGGGTGGCGGAGCTGCGCCTACACGCGCAGCCAGTAGAGGTTCGGGCCCTTCATCACCTTGGAAAGTTGGCCCCGCTCGAAGAGGAACTCGAGGTGCGCCAGCGTTTCGCCGACGGCCGCGCGCTGCATGAACGGTTCGAAGTCCGTCAGCATGCCCGTGGCCCATTTCACTCGGCCCGCCACGTCCCAGGCCGTCGAGCCGCCGCTATCGACGCAGCCCGACATCTCCTCCAGCCGCGCTTCGTGGTGCCGCTCGATCTCGATGATGCGCTTCTTCAAGTCCTTCGTGTCGAACTCGTGCGCAGGCAAAACGTAGTCGACGTCGAGGTTTTCGAGGATCTGGAGCGAGCGGACATAGTCGCCGAGCGGGCTGCCCTGCGTCTGGGTGTGGATCGAGACGTTGGGCGTGATCGTCGGCAGGATGTGGTCGCCCGTGAAGAGGACCTTGTAGTTGGGCTCGTAGAAGCAGATGTGCCCCGGAGAGTGGCCCGGCGTCCAGATGATCTGGAACTCGTACTTGCCGATATGCACGGTTTCGCCGCCCTTGACTTCGGTGTCGGCGGGCACGGCGGCGACGTAGCTGAGCATGTTCCAGGAGCCCTGCGCCATCGTCGGCGTCTCCATCGGCGGGACACCGTTGAGGACCATGAACTTCGACATGTCGTCGGTCAGGTGCTTCGGCGCGAGGTAGCGGCTGACGATCACCTCGGCGTCCTTCTCATGGAGGATCACTTCGCAATCGGCGAGGCGCTTGAGCCGCCCTGCCATGCCAAAGTGGTCCGGGTGGACATGCGTGATGAAGAGCTTTTGGATCTCCGTCGGGTGGCTGTCCGCCTCCTTCATGCCGTCGACCAACGCGTCGTAGGCAGCGTCGGTGTTCCAGCCGCAGTCGATAAGCGCGACGTCGCCGCCGTCCTTAATCAGGTACGGGAGGACGTA
>CAMAUF010000314.1 GCA_945861295.1 bacterium
AGCGACGAGCCGCTCGACCCGGACTTCGAGACCTGTCTCTTCGCGGAGCTCGCGCACGACGGCGGCGGCCGGGTCTTCGCCGAAATCGATGCCGCCGCCAGGCAGTGTCCACCACCCGGCCGCGAAAGGTAGTTGGGACGAAAGCCGGCACAACATGATCCGGCCGTCATCGACCAAAAGCCCATAAGCGGCGATCCGTGTGCTGCGGGACCGTTGAATCGGGCCGCCTGCGGGCGGTTGCGTAGCGGACATCGGTTCATCATCGCTCCCCGCGCGACGAAGGTCTAAATCACAGGCGCGGTTGCCGTAGAATCGCCTTCATGCAAGACGGTTCATCGTTGCGAAACCGCCGCGACCGAGTCGCGCGGGCCTGGGGCGCCCACGGTCCGGTCGTCATCGCCAGCGGCCTCCCCGTCCCCGTGGCCGGGACGGACCAATTCCACGACTTTCACGCGCACGCGGAGCACCGCTACCTTGCCGGCACCGCCCAAGAGGCGAGCGTCTTGACCTTCGACCAACGTGAGGGTTGGACGTTGTTCGCAGCCAGAGCCTCACTCGAAGAACGTGTCTGGTCCGGCGACGGGACATCGCTCGAAGTCCTGGCGGCCGAAAGCGGCATCGAGGATGTGCGCCCGGCGGCCGATCTGGGGGCGTGGCTGGAAGCGCGACGCGGGGAAGCGGTCGCTGTCCTCGGAAACCACGACTTCACGCGCGCGCCAGCGGCTTACGGCGTGCCGAACTGGCTCGCGCTCGAAACCGCGATCGACCAGGCGGAGAGCGAACGGCTGAGCACGTTCTTGAGCGAGGCACGACGAGCGAAGGACTCGGACGAGATCGCGACGATGCGCCTGGCTGCCGACGCGACGGCGGCGGGCCACCTCACGGCAATGCGCTCCGTCCGGCCGGGGATGAGCGAACGGGAGCTGCAAGTCGAGGTTGAGGCCGAGTTCTTCCGCCACGGGAGCGCACGCACGGCCTACAGCTCGCTGGTCGGCGGTGGGCCGAATAGCTCCGTCCTGCACTTCCTGCCGACCGCGAGGCCGTTTGGCACGGGCGAAATCGTGCTGATGGACGCAGCCGCGGAGTATGACGGATACGCCGCCGACGTGACGCGCGTGTTCCCAGCCGGCGATCGCTTCGAGGGCATCCATCGCGACCTTTACGCGCTCGTGCTGGCCACGCAGGAGCATGCCATCGCCAAGACGCGGCCCGGCAAGGAGTTCAAGGAACTCCACCTCGAAGCCGCCACGGAGATCGCGGCGGGCCTGGCGGACCTCGGCATTTTGCGCGGGAATCCCCATGACCTGGTCGAGAGCGACGCCCACGCACTGTTTTTCCCGCACGGCCTCGGGCATATGCTCGGCCTGGCCACGCACGACTCGGGCGGTTGCCTCGCTGGTCGCGCCAAGAGCGAGCGCCTCGGCCTCAAGTGGCTGCGGGCGGATATCCCCCTTGCGCCGGGTTTCGTCGTCACGATCGAGCCAGGCATCTATTTCATCCGGGCCTTGCTGACTGACCCCGAGCGACGGCGGCAGTACCGGGACGCGGTCGATTGGGAGCGCGTGGATGGCCTGCTCGACACGGGCGGCATCAGAATCGAAGACGACATCCTGATAACCGAAGAGGGCGCCGCCGTGCTCAGCGCCGAGATCCCGAAAAGTATTGCCGCCGTCGAAGAACTCAGACGCGAGGGGTTGGGGCGATGACGAAACAGTTCGACACCATCACGATCGCCGATGTCGCGCGCTACCCGCGGCCGGGCACGGTCGTACCGGGGAAGATCCAGTTCACGCCCGACAGCACGGCCGTTACGTATCTTTTGAGCGCCGAGGGCAACCTCGTACGAAGCCTGTGGCGTTACGAGATCGCCAGTGGCGAGCGCACTGTCCTGGCGGGGCCGCCTCCCGCGCAAGCCTTCAGCCGCGACGAGGAACTGCGCCGTGAGCGGCTACGCCTGCGCGAAGAAGGCGTGACGGATTATCAGTTCGCCCGCAAGGCGGCCGGCAGCGTTCTCGCCGTGCCGATGGTGGGCGGGGTCAGCGTCTCTCTCGATGGCGGGCCACTGCACGAGATCGATGGCGCCGAGGGGGCGATCGACCCGCAGCTCTCGGAGGATGGCACGCAGCTCGCCTTCGTCCGGGACGGAGAACTTTATGTCGCGAACATCGCGAGCGGCGAAGCTTCCCGGCTGACCTTTGACGCCGTGGACGGTCTGACCAACGGACTCGCCGAGTTCATGGCGCAGGAGGAGCTGGGACGCGAACACGGCTTCTGGTGGAGCCCAGACGGCAAGCGGGTCGCGTTCATCCAGGCCGACGAGCGGCACATCGCCCAATACCCGATCGTGCACCAGGGCAAGGACACGGTGGAGGTCGAGCACCACCGCTACCCGTTCGCGGGCGCGGCGAACGCGGTCCTGCGGCTTGGGGTGGTCGAAGTCGCCACGGCCGCGGTCACTTGGCACGATACCGGGGAAGAATCGGACAGCTACATCGCCGATGCGGGCTGGACACCGAAGGGCGCGCTCACGGTGCAAATCCTCAACCGCGCGCAGGACACCCTACGCCTCTACCGCCAGATTGGCGGCGAGTGGGAGCCGCTGATCGAGGAGATGACGACGCCCTGGCTCAACCTCTCGGGCCAAGAGCGCTTCCTCCAATCGGGCGAACTGCTTTGGTCGAGCGAGCGAAGCGGGTTTCGCCACCTCCTCCGCTACCGCTTTCGCGGTGTGGAACCCGAAATCACGACGCTGACCTCAGGCGAATGGGCCGTCACCAACGTGGTCGGCGTCGATGAACGCCGGCGGCTGGCCTACTTTTGCGGCACGAAGGAGTCGCCCGTAGAGCGCCACATCTACCGCGTCTCCCTCGATGGCGGCGAGCCCGAGCGGCTCACCGACGGCGCCGGCTGGCACGACGGCGTCCTTTCGCGCGACGGCCGCCATCTCGTCGTCATCCAAAGCTCCCGGACCCATGGCCCCCAAATGACGTTGCGGGACCTGCAGACGGGCGCCTCCACCGTCCTGTTCGCCAACGACATGGCCAGCGCCGATGAATTGGGCTTCACGCCGCCAGAGCTGTTTACGCTCCCGGCGGCGGACGGCGAGACGGCGCTCCATGGCGCGCTCTACCGTCCCAAAGGGCTGCCCGAGGGCGAGCGGGCGCCGCTCGTCGTCTCCGTCTATGGCGGCCCCCACGCCCAGCGCGTGACCGACACGTGGGGCATGACCGTCGACATGCGGGCGCAATACCTGGCGCGGCAGGGCTGCGCAGTCCTCGTGGTCGACAATCGCGGCAGCGCGAACCGCGGCC
>CAMAUF010000315.1 GCA_945861295.1 bacterium
TTCGGGCTGGACGGCACGGGCGGCAAGGTCGTCTGGGCGATCGCGGCCGTGTGGCTCCTGGTCTGGGGCATGAAGACGTACTTCGTCTGGTACCGCTACAACCACGACGTCTGGGTGGTCACCAGCCAGCGGATCGTCGATTCGGCCAAGAACCACTGGTTCCACCACAAGATGGCCTCGGCCGACCTCGTCGACGTGCAGGACATCTCGGTGCGAAAGAACGGCGTCCTCCCGACAGCGTTCAACTACGGCGACCTGCTGCTGCAGACGGCGGGCGAGCGCCCGAACTTCGTCCTCTCCGGCATCCCAGACCCGAACGCCGTGTTGGCGCTCGTCGATCGGCAGCGCGATGTCGCGCGCCGGGAGATCCGCGGGCTCTGAGTCGAAGCGCCCCAGCTTTACCGTAGTGGCGAGAAGTCCGTCGGCGACATGATTCGGTTCTCGATGTGGTGCACGAGCGGACCGTTCTCTTCGGACTTGCGGCGCGCTTCCTGCCAATCGGGGTCAGCCCCGAAGGCCTTCCAGGCGGCATCGCGATGGCCGAGGTCGTCGAAGGCGACCATATACCAGAGTTCGTCGCTGCGCCCGCCAATCGTGTTCGACCAGTACCCGACGTTCTTGATGCCGTGCTTCTCGAACAGGCGGCAGGTGTGGTCGCGGAAGCGGGCGTGCAGCGCGCCCATCTTCCCCGGGTTGGCGGTGTAGATGCGGAGTTCGTAGATCATCGTGTCGCTCCTTCGCGGCCGGGCCGGGATGGCGCCACTATACGGCCCGGAGATGCTTTGACGGGCGCTCCACCTGGGACGATTCGCGGTAGACTGCCGCCACTACACACAGGGGGCTGAGATGGAAGAGCTACGCGGGAAGGTCGCGGTCATCACGGGCGCGGCCAGCGGCATCGGGCTCGGGCTGGCGGAACGGGCCGCGCGCGAAGGCATGCGCGTCGTCATGGCCGACATCGAAACGCCGGCGCTCGCCGCCGCCGAGGCGAAGGTGCGCGCGCTCGGCGCGGAGACGCTCGCGCGGGTGACCGATGTCCGGCGCCAAGCCGACCTTGACGCGCTTGCCGAGGCAGCCTACGCCCGATTCGGCGCCGTGCACCTCCTCTGCAACAACGCCGGCGTCCTCCACCACGAGAAGCCGGTCTGGGAGTTCGAGCAAGCCGACTGGGATTGGGTCTTCGACGTCAACGTCTGGGGCGTCGTCAACGGGCTCCGCTCCTTCGTCCCGCGGATGCTCGCGGGCGGCGAGGAGGGGCACGTGGTGAACACGGCCTCGATGGCCGGGCTTGTCGCCGGGCGCATCGGCAACGCGATCTATGACGCCTCCAAGCACGCCGTCCTCGCCCTCAGCGAAAGCCTCTACCGCGACCTCACCGTCGAGACGGCGAAGGTCAGCGCGAGCGTCCTCTGCCCCGGCGGCGTCGCCACCAACATCTGGACAGCGGAACGCAACCGCCAATCCGACTACGGCGAAGTCACGTCGCCCGAGCCGATTATCCGCGACCCGATGCGGTCCTCGCCGGGCATCCTCCAGCCCTCGGACATGGCCGACGCCGTCTTCGAAGCCGTGCGAGAGAACCGTTTCTACATCCTCGCCTCCCAGGTCGAGATCCTGGAAATCGTGAGAATGGGCCACGACCGCATGTGGGAAGGCAGGAATCCCGCGATCGCGCGGCGTCTGATCGCCGCCCGGGAGCAACGCCATGGAACGGGAAGCTAAGTCAGGCCCTTCGTGTAGGTTGCGAGATCAAAGTAATCACGCCAGACGCTGATCTTCCCGTCCACGATCTCGAAAACGCCCACGCAAGGCAGGTCCACGTGCTTGCCTGCGACATCGGAGCGGTCGATGCGCTCGGCGAACACGACGTTGCCGGCCTCCGCCATATTGAGGACTTCCCACTCGGTCGCCTGCCAGCTCCCGAGGAAGCGCTTGAGCGTCTGCCGGACGGCTTGGGTCCCGACGGCGGCAGGCCCCGGCATATTGTGGTAAACGGGCTCATCGCTGAAATACGCCATGACTTCCTCGACATCGAGGCGTGAGAAAGCGGCGCAGAAGTCACGGACAAGCTGAGATGGCGTACGTTCCATTGTAGTAGCTCCCTCGTGATGATTAGGCTGAGTCTAGTGGGTAGGCGCCGGCCTGCGCCAGGCGACGCCGCCCTCCGGCCGAATCCTCCTTCAAGCGGGCATTGTCGGCCAAGTTCCCAGCGCGGCCGTAGGACAGTACCGTGGGGACAATGCGACGACGGACCGTGCTCGGTGGAGTGATGGCGCTGGCCGCCGGCGGGGCAGCCCTCCGGTCGCGGTCAGGCACGCGCGCTCAGTTGCCGGCAGGCCGGATCTACCGCGTCCGCGTGCCCGGTGTCGCCGTCGACCTGCCCGTCGCCCGAGCCTCGCTTTCCATCGCGCAGGTCTTCCAAGGCGGCGCGGTCCGCGTCTCCACCAACCCCGCCCTCAGCGGGACAGCAACCTTCCGCGGACGCGTGCACACCTTGCAGCCGGGCGGCGCAGGGCTCCAGGGGTACGTCGCCATCGGCACGGAAGACCCGCCCGGCCCGGCGGTGATTACCGTGCGGCTGCTTATGGCCGACGGCGAAGCAAGCGCGGCCGTCCCCGTCACGGTCCTCAAGACGGCCTGGACGGTGGACCGCCTGACGATCCCGCCGCCGCCGCCCGGCGACCCGGACCCGCTCGACCCCGGGTCGATCCGGGCGGAAGCGGACCGTATCTTCGCCCTCTACGCCGGCCTTCGCTCGCCGCTGTGGTCAGACCCCTGGCTCTCGCCCTTGACCGGGACACAGCCTGTGAGCGGGTACTTTGGCGAGCAACGGTCGATCAACGGCGGACCGATCGGCGGCCACCACGGCGGCACCGACTTCGGCGTGATCTTCGGCACCCCGGTCCACGCGACAAACGCCGGTGTCGTGGTGCTGGCCGAGCGGCTCATCGTGCGGGGGAACATGGTCATCCTCGACCACGGCGGCGGGGTGCTCTCGGGCTACGCCCACCTTTCGGAAATCGACGTGGCGGTTGGGCAAACCGTCGCGAAGGGCCAGCGGATCGGCGCCGTCGGCGTCACCGGCCTGGTCACGGGCGCGCACCTGCATTGGGAGCTGGCGGCCGGCGGGATCTTGGTGGACGGCCTCCGCTGGCTCGATGGCACGCAGGGCTTCTGAGGCGGCGCAGCAATCCGCCATTCGTTGGCCCGAAGGTCCGCCGGTGGCTCGCTGGCGGACCACGACTGGAGGTTCGCCGCCAGCCCTGACGCAGAGAAGATGAACTGGTTAAGATTCGAC
>CAMAUF010000316.1 GCA_945861295.1 bacterium
GTCCTCGGCGCCCATCTCGATGCACCGCACGATGCTCGCCATCGCGTCCACGCCCGAGATCACGATGAACGGGATGTCGCGGAGGCGCGCGTCGGCGCGGGTGCGCTCGATCAGTCCGTAGCCATCGATCACGGGCATTTCGAGGCGTCATCGTCACGAGCGTCTTCCCCGCTTCGGCGAGGCTCCGCACGATTGCCTCGTACGCAGGCCGTGGCAGCTCACGTCGGCCGCGCTTCCCGGCCTTGCCCCGATACGCGTAGTAGGCGCGTTCGGCTTCGAGAGTCAGATCGCCTGCCTTGAGGTTGATCACTTCGCGGCGCCGGCGACCAGTGAGCACGAGCGTCAGAACGATCGCCCGGTCGCGGCGGCCGGCGGTCGTGTCGGGGATAGCCCCGAGGAGTTGCCTCACCTGGTCGGCTGAGTACCCACGCGCCACACTCTACGCTCACGCCGCTGCTCATCGCCGATCTCGCCGGTGACGGCCTGGACGTGCAGACTGGCGACCTCTTTGGCGAGCGCCTTCGTCAACTGTTCGGCGACGTAGTTGGCCGTCGCGATAAAGCGGCAGTAGACGATCGGGCGGTAGCCCTCGCGGATCGCCCCGCGGACGAGCCCGATGAGCGCATCAACCTTGCGGTCGTTCTTGGGGCCGTCCAGCTCGGCGGCGGCGCGGAGCAAGACAGCGAGGCGTCGTCGCTCGCCCGCATCAGCATTCGAGGCGGCATCGACCGGCGCGTTGGGGGTGTAGTCGGCCGCCTGGTCGTCAGTGGCGGCGTCGAGGACCTGCGGCGCGAAGAGTTCGTCCGGGTCGTCGTCATCGCCAAGAAGGCCTTCGAGCCCGCCCCTGTTCCTGGCGCGGTTTTCGAGGACGGCTCGGGCGGCGGCCGGGCTGGAGAGGGCGCAGCGCAGGATCGCTATCGCGGCCCAATAGCGGACGCGTTGTTGGCGCTTGCCACCAGTGCCAGGCGCCGCCACCGCCTCGCGGCAGTAGTTGAGGACATCTGTATAGAGCTTGGTGTAGGCATCCGACATCGCATAGGTGACTTCGCGGGCGTCGCGTTCCGGAAAGGCTGTGTCGGCGCCTAGCCACCGCTTGATGTCGGCGCGCCGCCGCTGGACCAGGTGTGGCACCAGCTTGCTCCGTTCGAGATCGGTTTCGACGGGCGTGTCGAACTCGGGCTTGAGCAGGCCGAGCAGCGAGCGGAAGCTCTCCTCGATGCCGCTGTGGGGTGTCGCGGTGACAAGGACGATATGGCGGCTCGGGTTGGCCGCGAGCCTTCTCAGCAATTCGAACCGCTGCTGCTGGACGCCAGAAGCGCCCCGCGGCCGCGCGGCCGCATGGGCTTCGTCGACGATCACCAACTCCGGGGCGTTGTCTACGAAGAAGTCATTCCGCTTCACGTAGTCGATGCTGGCCACGACCTGCCGGTAGTAGCTATAGACGCTGAGGTCGCGGCGCGGCAGATCGCGTTCTAGGCGCGCCATTCGCGACGGCTGCAGCACGGCGACATTGAGGTTGAACCTCTCGCGCAGCTCCGATTCCCACTGCTCGCAAAGGTGGGGCGGGCAGAGCACAGCGAAGCGGCGGACGAGGCCGCGATCCAGCATCTCCCGGACGATGAGCGCGGCCTCGATCGTCTTGCCGACGCCAACATCGTCGGCGATCAGCAACCGCACGGGGTTGAGCCGCAGCGCCATGACGAGCGGCACGAGCTGATACGGTCGCGGCACGACCGAAAGCTGTCCAAGCGAACGAAATGGCCCGGCTCCGGCGCGCAGGCTGAGCCGGGCGGCGTCGCGTAGGAGGCCAGCGGCCGTCCAGTGGCCGTTGGCGGCCGGGTCGGGGCGTGGGTAGGTCGCGACGCTGAGGGCATCCGGTTCGATCGCCGGCGAAAGAGCGATGGCATCGTCGAGCGAGCCATCGACCGGCCGTAGCCGCACAATGCCCTCGGTATCGTAGGGCAGGACGACCCAATCCCGTCCGCGAGCGCGGCCAAGCTGTCCCGGGGTGAAGGTAGGGCGTGTCGTCAAGGGTCAAAGTCCCTGTTGCCTGAGCTTTCGGGCTCTGCAGGGGAATCTACCACGGCGAAGGGTGAGAGCGGGAGCCCAATCCTAACTCCACACGATGGCCTGATCGTGTGGGTTTCGTCGGAGCGTGACCGCGGCTTCGATCGGCCCCCTAAACTCCGACAAACGGAAGCGGTAGGGCGGCCCAATCCGGTGGGAAATGCATTTGGGCGCCGTCGCCTGGGCACGCGCGCTCCCAGCGTTCGCCGTTGAATGGAAGAGACGGCGTGTACGGGGTCCGCGATGTCATGTGCGCGTGCCAGGAGCGTCTCACCCGGTAGCCGCGCTTGGTGCTCCTTGCGCATCGGTTGAGGTTCTTGTGGATCCACGCCCACACCGCGTAGCGCTCTGGGCCGATCGCATATTCGTGCTCCCAGAACTCAGGCGGATGGGATTCGTAAGCCCCGTCGATCAGCCGCCCTGGCCGGGCAAGGTGTGTCAGCTCGTGCTTAGCAATGAAGCGCAGCACTTCGATCGGAGTCTCTGGGTGGTTCAGCACCGGATGGAACACGACCAGATGCTTCTGGGGGCCCATGAACTGCCGCCGGACGAACGCGAGAGCACCTTCGGACGCGATGCGGACCTCAATCTGCTCGTCCAGGTCGGGAAAGTGCACCGCGCGCATCTCTTCCACCATCTCCGTCAACGAAAAGCCGAGCAGGGACGGCACGGGTTGGAACAGGAGGGGCTGATAGCGGTACACGTCCGGGACGCCTAGCAGACCCGCCACAAGACGAGGCCCGCCGACAAGGCCCTGGGCGGCAGATCCTCGTGGCGCACCGGGTGCGCGAGGCCATCGGCAAGGCGCGAGCCTGGGGGGAGCCGGTCGAGGTCGAACTCAAGGGCTTTTCCGCCTCAACCCACCGCGTCTGGCCCGCCTGAGGCCCACCCGAGAAGCTATGGGACCGGGTCATCTCACGCCGCGCCGCCCCAACCACATGGCTTCATGGTGGTGTCGTGTGGCCGGTGCGAAGCCGCGCTGGCGGCGGCGCGGGTCGTTGGGCTGCATCCCAGTCGCGTCTGTCTTGAAGGGCTGTCAGGGCGCTGCCGCCGCGTAGATCCCCTCGTAACAGCGCGCCATCGTCTCCGCGCAACGACCTGCCGTTCGGCTGGCCAACGGGTCCGAAGCGCGCTCCCGCCATCGGGCGACGCCCGCGACCGCCGCCGCTTGAATGTCAGAGGCCGCACTCGAGTGGCAGCCCACTCGCGTTGCCAGCTCG
>CAMAUF010000317.1 GCA_945861295.1 bacterium
GAACGAGCCGGGATAACCCGGCCGATCACGACGGTTTTGGCCTCTGCCCACTCTCCCTTGAGGAGCGGGACCATCGCCCCGTCAACGCTGACCTGTTGGAGCCGGTCGACCACCCGGACGGCAGGCCGGGCCAGGCTCTTGCTGAGCGCATCGGCCCGGCTCGATATCTCGCACAACCGCAAGTTCCAGAAGGAAGTCCGTGGTACGAGCAGGCTCGTGACGCGGCTCGTGCCAGTCCCGCCGCCACCGCGGATCTTCCCCGAGTTTATCGTCGTCGACAACCGGCCCGCTCCGCCGCCGCCGGCCCCAATCGTCTAGGAGGGCGGTCATGACCCAGCCTCGAGGCCCTCTCATCCCGCGTGCGTTCCGCCCGCCAATCGTCGCTACCACCGCGGTGGCCCGCGAAACTCCGAGCGTGAGCTTCGGTGATCTCGTCCGCATGCTGGCCGAAGGCATAGCCGATGCCCAAGCCAGCCTCGACCGCGCTTCGGCCGATCTCGTCGTCGAACTCGCCAACACCCCGGTCGACATCATCCCGTCGATCACCGAGCGCATCGATGCCGAAGGCAACGTGACATACGAGACCGGGAAGCCCCGCACCGTCTCGCTCTTAGAGCTTGGCGTCACGCCCACCTTCTACCAGTTCTCCGAGGCGAAGGTGGAGGTTGCGATGGATCTCCACGTGGTCGAAAGCGATGTCGTGAACGAAACCGGGAAGCGCCACACGCTCTTCGCTGGCACCTCCAGCATCACGCGCGAGCGCAAGCTCAACCGTGACCTTCGCGTGACCTCGCGCCTCTCCGCCACGCTCGTGCCGGTACCCAGCCCGCTCCGGACGGAGCCGGTGCGCACGACGGTCGGACAGTCGGGAGGCGGGACCTGAGCCCGCAGGCTGCGCCAGACGGGTCCATCGACCTCGGCGGCTTACTCGAAGCCGCCGGGCGAGGGCTGGAGGGCGCGGCTCGTTCGCTGGCCGGGGCCGAGCCAAGCGTCCCAGTAGTCATGGCTATCTCAGACGCCGAGATCGCGATCAAAGTCGCGATCGAGACGACCGGCTCTGGGATCACCGTCCGGCCCATCGGGACGCGCGACCTCCAGACTGGCATCCGGCCGGAGTTACTCTCTGAGATCCGGGTGCGATACGTGGCCGCGGCCGATGGGCCTACGGCGGCGCGGCCACCCAAGCGGCCTCCCGCGGAGGTCATCCGAGAACTAGCCCAACGGGACGATGTGGTCCGGTTGGCGAAGATCGTCGGCCAGTTGGAGTTCGAAGCCAGCTTTGTGCCGGCACAGCGTCGCTGGCTCGTCGTGGCTCGGGATGCCGCCGGGCGTCTCGTCCGCGAGGCTCTGCTTGGGGACGACGACGACCGTTAAACGGAGGGGACGATGCCCGAAATCAGCACCGCCGACCTTCGGCGCCTGGAGGCGCTTCAAGGTCGGCTCGACCGATCCGAAGAAACACGCAAGGCGACGACCGCCGAGGTGAAGACGCTCCGTGCCGCCGCCGCGACCGCGGAGCGCGAGGACCGGGCCGCGCGGGCCGCGCGTGAACGGGCTGACATGCAACTCGACGCGCTGCTCGTCGAGAACCGGCGGCTCGCCGAGACGATTCCGGCACTCACCCGAGAGGCCGAAACGGCCCGCGCCTCGGCCATCGAAGCGCGGACGATCGCCGAGCGCGCCGAGCGCAGCCTCGCCGGCCTCACACAGGAGGTCGCGGGCCTGCGCCGTCAGGCGAATGAGGCTGTCGCCGCCCGCGATGGCGCCGAAAAGCAGCTTGGCATGCTTCGTGCCCAGCTGGCCGAGAGAAAGATGCCGCCCGTCATCCCGCCCGAGGAGGCCGGTCGCCTGGTGGACGACTTCGTTGGCGGTCTTACGGGCGGGCTTGCGCGCCTGCGCCCGGTCGACGGCGAAATCCGGCTCAAAGTGGCGTTTGGCAAGGCTGGGGATAAGGCGGGCTTCGTGGTGCCTACGGCTGAATCGGCTGCCCAACTGGGACCGAGCCTCTCGGAAGTGCACGTCCGCTTCAGCCGGGCCGAATCAGACGCCTAGCTCCTTCGCGGGGCCAAAGTACGGAGTCACTTGCATTTGCCCCTGGCGCGGCAACGCCCGCTCATGGCGGGCGTCGGAATGCAAGAAAGTGGCGACCCCGAGCAGATTCGAACTGCCGATCTTCACCTTGACAGGGTGACATGTTAGGCCGCTACACCACGGGGCCGCAGTGCGACAACCAAATCACTGTACGGCAGCGCCGTGGCCCCGGCAACTTTGAAGCGAGCCCGTGCGCCGGAGTTGAACTTACCGGCCGGAAAACTCATCTTTAGGTTACCCATCGTCAGCGGAGCACCCAAGTGACCGCCCTTCCGCAGTTGCTTTTCCCGGAGACCGAGGTCGCTGAAGTCCGCGAGCGGATCTTCCAAAGCGCCCTCCGGCACTTCTCGCAAAAGGGCTTCGCCGCCACCTCGCTGCGCGAGGTTTCGCTCGACGCCCAGACCACGAAGCCGATGATCTACTACTACTTCGGGTCCAAAGAGGGGCTCTACGGCAGCATCGTGCGCCAGATCCTCGAAGAGATGGCCGACACCATCCGCGGCCATGTCCCCTTGGACGCGAGCGTCTCTGAACAGATCCTCGCGTATTGCGAACGCTATCTCGATCACTTTATCGTCAAGGAAGAGATCATCGCGCTCGTACTCCGTGAGGTCTTCGGCCTCGGCGGCCAGCCCATGGCCGCGTTCTCCCAGGCCCTCGGCGAGCAGGTCCGCCAGCCCCTGGACGAGATTCTCCGGCGGGGGATGGACGACGGGGTGCTGGAGCGTGACCACGTCTTCGCCTGCGCGACCGCCATCACGGGCATCCTCAACATGTTCATCCTCGCGCATGTGTTCGCCGGCGCGACCTTTGAACGCGACGTTCCGCTCCGCCAAGTCCGCTACTTCGTGCGCGGCCTGGCCTGTCCGAGCTGATTTTGGCCGTGTCTCCCTGCGCTTCCCCTGCCTGGACGCCGATTGTCAGCATAGGTGGTGCAGGGTGACCGACACATCTGAACTGATCGATTACTACGCTATCCTCAACTTGCCCCACAGCGCCACGGTGACGGGCGTTGAGAACGCCTACACCCGGCTCAGCAGCGAGTTCGCTGTCCATGCCGAGTCTGACCCTGAGGGCGAAGAGGCGTTCCGGCGGCTGAACGAGGCCTATAACGTCCTTTCGCGAGCGGACTTGCGCAAGCAGTACGACAGCGTCTTTCTCGCCGAAGAGCGCCGCCTGGAGGAACAGG
>CAMAUF010000318.1 GCA_945861295.1 bacterium
CGTCGCAGGTGACCGCGTCGTGCGCCGGAGGGAACCGCTTCGCCATGTTCAGCCGTTCCTCCGGCCGGGCGCCTGGGCTTTCTTGAGCGAAGAGGATACGGTTCGACCCGAGGAACTCGCCCGCGGCGTCGTCGCCTTGGGTGCGCAAGCGTTCGTGACTCGCGGCGCCCGCGGCGCGACGCGTTACGTCGCCGGAGAAGAACGACACTTTGCGGCCCAGCCCGCCACTCCACTGGACCCGACCGGGGCCGGAGACTGTTTCGCCGCCGCCTTCATCGTCCGCTATGCGGAGACTCGCGACCTTGAGTCCGCGACGGCGTATGCCCTCGCCGCGGGCTCGCTGGCCGTGGAGGGCGCCGGCATCAGCGGCATCCCCGGGCGAGCCAAGGTCGAGGCCCGGCTGCGAATGGCGGCGGCCGGATGAGCGGTCGCATTATTGCATTTGTGAATCAGAAAGGCGGCGTCGGCAAGACCACCACAGCCGTGTCAGTTGCGGCCGGGCTCGGCCGGCGGAACCAGCGGGTCTTGCTCGTGGACCTCGACCCTCAGGCGAACGCCACCAGCGCGGTGGGCGTCCAAGGGCGAGGCCGGGCCGGAGTCTATGAGGCGATGCTTTCCGAAGTCCCCGTCACCTCGTGCGTTGTGACCGTCCCCGCGGACCGGATCGACGTGCTTCCCTCGAGTCCGAACCTTGCCGGCGCGGAAGTGGAGCTGGTCCCGCTGATGGCGCGCGAACGCCGGCTGCTCGCCGCGCTGCAGGATACGCGTGACCGGTACGACTATGTCCTGATTGACTGCCCCCCGTCGTTGAGTTTACTTACCATAAATGCTCTCACGGCGGCAGATTGCGTCATCATCCCTGTCCAGTGCGAGTACATGGCCTTGGAAGGACTCAGCCGGCTGGTGGACACGCTCGACCTGGTGCGGCGCAACCTCAACCCCGGGCTCTTCATCCTCGGCGTCGTCCTGACCATGTTCGACCCGCGGACGCGACTCGCCGCCCAGGTGGTGGAGGAGGTGCGCAGCCACTTCGTCCAAACGTTCACGACCGTGATCCCGCGGTCCGTCCGGCTGAGCGAAGCGCCGAGCCACGGGCAATCCATCTTCCTCTACGAGCCGGCCGGCAAAGCCTCCGCTGCCTATGCCGCCTTGGCCGACGAAGTGCTGGCGCGGACGGGGGTAGCTGTATGACGGAATAGTAAGCGACATAACGTACGGACCCTCAGGATGGGAGCCCCTTGGGTCCGAGTTCCCCCGCCAACTCTGGAGGTACGAACGTGACGGAAGTCAAGCGTGGACTAGGGCGCGGCTTGGACGCCCTGTTCGGATCGGCGACGGCAAGCGGCGCTGAGGCGGTTGCCGCCTACCCCGCGCCGGCATCGGCTGTGGCCACCATCATCGCCCCGCCCGCCGCCGAGGCCTCGGTGCCGGCCGCCCGTCGGGGCATCCCGGACGAGCTGGACATCGACCTGATCGCCCCGAATCCGGAGCAGCCCCGGAAGAACTTTGAACCTGAGCAACTCCGCGAACTGGCGGACTCGATCCGCGCGCATGGCGTCATCCAGCCCGTCATCGTGACGCGGGACCCCCACGGCGGCTACCGGCTCGTCGCCGGCGAGCGCCGCTTGCAGGCCGCCCGCCTTGCCGGGCTCGAGACTGTCCCCGTCGTCTTTCGGGAGGCCGAAGACTCGGACCTCCTCGAACTCGCTCTGATCGAGAACATCCAACGCTCCGACCTCAATGCGGTCGAAGAAGCCATGGCCTACCGGCGCCTGACCGAGGAGTACGGGCTCACCCAGGAAGAGGTTGCCCGCCGCGTCGGCAAGAACCGCGCGACCGTGGCCAACGCCTTGCGGTTGCTCGCGCTGGAGCCCGAAATTCGCCGGAGCCTGGTCGGTGGAGAGATCTCGGAAGGTCATGCCCGCAGCCTGCTCGGCATCTCCGATTCCCGGCTTCGGCTCAACGCTTGGCGGGAAGTCGTCAAGCGCAAGCTCAGCGTGCGCGACACGGAAGCGCTCGTCCGGCGCGTGGTCGCCGAGCAAGCGGCCGCGCTCGATGGCGGCCCCTCGGCGACGGCGCCGTCCCGCCGCGATTCTGCCTTCGGCGAGATCGAGAGCCGCCTACGGCGCGCCCTGAGTACGCGCGTGACGGTTGTCCCCCAGAAAAAGGGCGCGCGCATCACGATCGACTGCTACTCGGCCGAGGAGTTCGAAGGCGTCATCAGCGCCATCCTGCGGGCCGAGCCGGCTACGGGCTTCGACACGGACTAAGCTCTTGGTCAGGCCAGCTTGTCGAAATCGAGCAGGAGCCGGATCGGGATGCGCTGGATGACCGAGGGCACGTACGGGGGCTGCGGGCCTTCCGCGAAACGGATCCCGCCCAGGCGCCGGAGCAGTTCCTGGATGGCTACCTTGCCTTCCAGCCGCGCGAGCGAGGCGCCGGGACAGAAATGGACCCCGGTGCCGAAGCCAAGGTGCGGCTGCTTGAAGTGCCGCTCCAGGTCGAAGGCTTCACCGTGCGGAAAGACGGACTCGTCGTGGTTCGCGGAACCGTAGATGACCATCACCTTGGAGCCCTTCGCGACCGGCACGCCACCGACCGACGTGTCCTTCAAGGCGACCCGGAAGACGCCCGGCACCGGCGTGTCGTAGCGCAAGACTTCTTCGATAAACGGCTCGGCCAACGCGGGATCATGCCGGAGCGAGGCCATCAGCGCGGGGTCGCGCAGCAGGACGAGCATCGCGTTCGACATCAGTTCCGGCGTGTTGGCATCGCCCCCCGCGGCGTACAACAGCGTGATCATGCTCACGACCGCCTCCGGGGCTACCGGCTCGCCGTCGTCGAGCGTCGCGTTGGCGAGGTCGCTCATGATGTCGCCGCGCGGCTGGGCGCGCCGTTCCGCGATAGCCTGCACGAAGTACCGCATCAGAAACTGGTTCTCGGTGATGCCTTCGGCCTCGGTCGTACGTTGACGGAAGCCGTGCTCAGGGTCGGCGGCCGCGGCGGCCATCTCGGTCAAGCGCGCTTCGAAGAAGGCTCGGAAACGGACCGCGTCTTCGGGAGGCACGCCAAGCAGTTCGCCGACGATCAGCCGCGGGATCATGTGGGCGAACTGCGTCACGAACTCGACGCGGCCAGCATCGACGAAGCTATTGATGACTTCGTTCGTGATCGCGCGGATGCGTGGCTCCATGGCGACGACCCGCCGCGGCGTGAAAAACTGGTTCACCAACCGCTTGTATTGCGTGTGCTCCGGCGGGT
>CAMAUF010000319.1 GCA_945861295.1 bacterium
GCGACGCCATCGCGGACCGGCGCGCCGCCGCGAGCCCGGCGGAAGCAGAAGCGCAAGCGCGGCGCCTTCCTGTCCACGGCGATCATCGCCTGGAAGGTCGCTTCCTTCGCGCCGAAATTGGCGCTGAGGAATCGCACGAAGGCGGTCGAGGCCCCTCGGCCGCGTGGGTTGTTGCGATGACCCGCGTGACGGTCGCGCCCGGCGTCGAGCTTAACGTCGAAGAGGCGGGCGCAGGCGGACCACCGTTCGTCTTCATCCACGGACTCGCCTGTGACCACACCGCGTGGGCGCCGCAGTTCGCCGACCTCAGTCGTGACCACCGCTGCCTTAGCGTCGACCTGCGAGGTCGGGGCGATTCGACCGCGAAAGGCCCGTACGGCGTTATCCAGCAAGCCGAAGACGTGGCGGCCATCCTCGACGCCTTGGGAGTCCGGCCGGCGATCATCGTTGGCCACAGCCTGGGCGGCTTGGTCGCCTTGGAACTCAACAGACGCCGGCCTGAACTCGTGCTCGGCGCGGTCGCAGGCGATTCGCCGATCGGGGCGCGAGGCCTCGGCGCTGCGAAGCTCGCGGAGTCCGTGCAGGCGGCCGGCACAACCGAGCCACTGCGTCCACTGGTCGAACGTTTCTGGTCCTCCCTCACCACCGAGGAGACGAAGGAGTACGTCCGCGCCATGATGCTTGGCTGCCCGGCCGAGGTCGTGGCCGGGATGCTGGGCGACGACCCCGGCCCAGATGGCATGGCCGCGCTCCTCAAAGCCGCCGACCAGAAGCCGTTCATGGTCATATGGGCCGACCACCCGAACGCGAACGCGACTTGGCTCCGCGACGTCTGCATGTTCGTCCGGCAGGAAACAGTCGCTGGGACGGGCCACTTCTTCCAGCTAGAAGAGCCAGCAATCACCAACGCGCTCCTGCGCGCCTTCCTTGATGACGTCGTGCGCGACCCGCGGCTCGACAAGCTCGGTCTGCGTTAGTTTGGAAGCGAGCGGACGGCTACCGTGAGGGAGATGGAGGCCGATCGGGCGGGACAGGCTTTCCACGGCGGACAGTCGTATGACCGTGACCGTTGGCATTCGCTCTTCTTTCTCGCCTTGGCCACGTTCCTCACCAGCCTGACTGTGTCGCTCGCGATCGTTGCGGGCGCGGCCTGCGGTTCGGCGAACCCTGAGCCAGCCACGACCGACCCCATTGCGCGGACCGCCACCCCGCAGGCAGAAACCCCAGAGGCCACCTCAGCGGCAACCGCGACGCCGGGGGCGAAGGTAGAGCCGCCGGCGCCAACGGAGACGACACCAACCTCCGACCGCACGCCCGCCGGCACCGCCGCCAGCACATCTGACGCGGCCAAGGTGGTGGCCTGCGGCGACATCCTTGTGCCGCTGAGCAAGAAGAGCCGCCTTCCCGCCGACTGCGCCCCCGGCGACCTCGTCGCCCTCGACGACGCCCAAGGCAGCCAGGTCCTCCGGCGGCAGGCGGCCGCGGCCTTCGCCTCGCTCGTAGCCGCAGGGAAGGCAGATGGCTTCGACCTCGTCGCTGTCAGCGCCTACCGAAGCTACAACAACCAGATCGCCACCTACGACGCGAACGTCCGGCAGTTCGGACAGGAGTACGCTGACCGTACGAGCGCGCGGCCCGGCCACAGCGAGCACCAGCTCGGCACCACCGTCGACGTCTCCAGCCCGGCCGCCGGATTCGGCCTCGAGGCGTTCATTGGGACGGACGAAGCCGATTGGGTGGCGGAAAACTCTTGGAAGTTCGGTTTCATCGTCAGCTACCCCGCGGGCCGCGAAGGAGTGACCGGTTACGCCTACGAACCGTGGCACATCCGTTGGGTCGGCACGGGCGTCGCATCGCAGGTGAAGTCGAGCGGCGCAACCTTGGTGGAGTTCCTCGGCGGGCCATAGCCGCGTCCCCGGACCAGCGAGCGCTTGCGCACAGGGCTCCGGCTCGCCAAGGTCAGGGCACAACAATCCCTCGGAGCGCAGCCATGCAACTCGGCGTCGTTTTTCCCCAGCTCGAAATCGGCCACGACCCGGCCGCTGTCCGGGACTTCGCCCAAGCCGTCGAGGCGATGGGGTTCAGCCACCTGGTCATCTATGACCACGTCCTCGGCGCGGACCGCGACCGGCCCGGCGGCTTCCGCGGCCCCTACGACAAGGATTGCACGTTCCACGAACCGTTCGTGACGTTCGGCTACCTGGCCGGGCTCACGAAGACGATCGAGCTCGTCACCGCGGTCATCATCCTGCCCCAACGCCAGACAGCGTTAGTGGCCAAGCAGGCTGCCCAGGTCGACATCCTCTCCGGCGGCCGGCTCCGGCTTGGCATCGGCACAGGCTGGAACGAAGTCGAATACGAAGCCCTCGGCGAGGACTTCCACAACCGCGGCAAGCGGCAAGAGGAGCAGGTCGAGCTCATGCGCGCGCTCTGGCGGGAAGACGCGATCACCTTCGAGGGCAGGTGGCACAAGGTGACGCAGGCCGGGATCAAGCCGCGGCCCACGCGCGACATCCCGATCTGGTTCGGCGGCAGCGCCCCGGCCTTGGTCGAACGGATCGGCAAGCAAGGCGACGGCTGGATCCCGATCATGGGCCCGAACGACGACGCCCGTGCCATGCTCGACGCCATCAAGGGCTCCATGACGAAGCACGGCCGCGACCCGGAGACCTTGGGCATCCAGGCGCAGGCGCAGGCGAGCGGGGGCAATCCCGAGCGCTGGGCCAAGAACGCGAGCGCCTGGAAGGGCCTTGGGGCGACGCACCTCGCGCTCGGCACGATGAACGCCGGTTTCGCAAACATCGAGGACCACCTCCAGGCCGCCGAGATGTGGAAAGCGGCCGTCCTCGCGTGAACCGTCCCTCGTCCCTCGTCCCTCGTCGGAGCGCCAAGGAGCCAGCGATGCCGGAAGCCGAGGCACTGTACGAAACGCTCGCCGGCCGAATGCTGCTCCACCCGGCGGTGCAACGCGGCACGATGATGGGGTACCCCTGCCTGCGCTTCGAAGGGCGCTTCTTCGCGTGCCAGCATCGGCAGAGCCGGGGCCTCATCGTCAAGCTGCCGAAGGAGCGGGTGACCGCGCTGGTCGAGTCCGACGCCGGGCGGTCGTTCGCGCCGAGCGGCCGCGTTTTTCGCGAGTGGGTGGAAGTGGCCGGCACGGACGAGGCTGCCTGGGCGGCGCGGCTTGAGGAGGCGCAAGCGTTCGCCGCCTCCTTGGCCTGACCGACGCGCCAGCCACCCGTAACAGGACAGCCTCGTCC
>CAMAUF010000320.1 GCA_945861295.1 bacterium
CGAAGCGGTCAAGGCTCGCGGGCCCCCAGCCCGTGGGAAACCATCAGTCGGGCCGAGGATGGCGATTTGCGCGTTGAGACATCGCGGCCGTACTCTGGGTAAGAGTTCCGGCTTCCTGATGAAGCCCGGGATTGCCTCCACTGTCACCTCTACTTGTGCTCCCCTGTGATTCAACGTTGACTGACGACATCGAACCCCCTTCTCCCAGCGCCCCGCGACGACGGGCGCCAACCCGACGAAGGCCTGCCGCGGAAAGCCCCATCGATGGGCTCGCGGGCCAGGCCGGAGAAGACGCCGCACGCCCCGCACCCGCGGGAGTCCAACACCCCACCACCATCCAGCTACCCCTCGCGCCGAACCCCTCAATCAAGGGAGGACCCGGAGATTTGACGGAAGCCAGCAGCCCCGAATCCATCGAACAAGCCGCGCCGGTGCGCTCGCGCCGCCGCGAACGCACTCCGGCCGCAGTAGCGCCGGAGGAGCAGATCAGCCCCGCCGCTATCGCCGAAGCCGCCTCGGCCCCGTATTCGGCGAATGGCGCCGCCCCCGCCGCCCCGAACACGCCGAGCGACACGGAAGAGAGCGGCCAACGCCAGCGGCGCGGCCGCTGGGGCCGGCGCGATGGCGAATCGCCCGCCGCCGCCGGCGCCGATGCGCCCGCCCGTCCTGAGCGCGGTCCAGAAAACGGCCGCACGGCCGCCCCGCAGTTCGTCACTCCCGAAACCTACGTGCCCTTGGCGGCGCCGCCGTCGATGCAAGCCCCGCGCGAGGCCCAGCAGCCGCCCAGCCACAGCGGTGAGCCCGGCGCCGAGGGCGACGATCGCCAGGGCCGGGATGGTTGGCGCGAGCGCCGCCGCGAACGTTGGGGCCGCGAACGCGACCGCAATCGCGATGGCCAACCACGCGAGCGCGAACGGCAGCGGCCAGATATCGCCGACGGGCTGCCCGCTGAAGGGCCGCAACGCGAGTCACTCGCTCCCCCCTTGAACATCGCCGAACTCGAGGTCATGGCCCGCGAAAACATCATCGAAGTCGGCGTCGGTATGGGCATCGAAGACGCAGCGACCTTGCGCAAGCCGGACCTGATCCTGAAACTCCTGCAAGTCCAGGCGGAGCAACGCGGCAACGTCTTCTCCGGCGGCTTCCTCGAAGTCAGCGACGATGGTAACTACGGCTTCCTCCGCGGCGAGCGGATGCTGCCAGGCCCGCACGACATCTTCGTTTCGCAGGCCCAGCTGCGCCGCTACGGGCTGAGGCCCGGAGACTACGTCACCGGCCAAGTCCGGACGCCGCGCGATAACGAAAAGTACTACGGCCTGCTCAAGGTCGAAGCCGTCAACGGCCTCGACCCCGAGGTCGCGAAACGCCGTCCTTATTTCGAGAACCTGACGGCCATCTTCCCGAACGAGCAGCTCATTATCGAGACGACGCCGGACAACCTGACGAACCGGATCATCGACCTCGTCGCCCCCATCGGCCGGGGGCAGCGCGGCCTCATCGTCTCCCCGCCAAAGGCGGGCAAGACGATGTTGCTCAAGAACATCGCCAACGGCATCGCCGCCAATTACCCGGACATCCATCTGATGGTCGTGCTCATCGGCGAGCGCCCCGAAGAAGTGACCGACATGCGCCGCGGCGTCCGCGGCGAAGTCGTCAGCTCGACCTTCGACGAACCGGTCGAGGACCACACCCGGGTCGCCGAGATGGCCGTCGAGCGGGCCAAGCGCCTGGTCGAAGGCGGCCAAGATGTCGTCATCCTCATGGACTCGATCACGCGGCTGACGCGCGCCTACAACCTCGCCCTCCCGCCAAGTGGGCGCACCCTCAGCGGCGGCGTCGACCCGGTGGCGTTGTATCCGCCGAAGCGCATTTTCGGCGCCGCCCGCAAGTGCGAAGAAGCCGGCTCGCTCACCATCCTCGCCACCTGCCTTGTCGATACCGGCAGCCGCATGGACGAAGTCGTATTCGAAGAGTTCAAGGGCACCGGCAACCTCGAACTGCGGCTCGACCGGAAGCTGGCCGAGCGCCGCTTTTACCCCGCCATCGATATCCAAGCGAGTTCGACGCGCCGCGAAGAACTCTTGCTGGACGAAAGGACGCTCAAGGGCGTCTACCTCGTCCGCCGCATGACGGCGATGATCTCCCAGAACGCCCCGAACCAGCTCGAAGCCACGGAGCGCCTCTTGGAACGCCTGGCCCGCACGACGACGAACGAGGAGTTTCTCGCCAGCCTCAAGACCGACCTCTAGAGGGAGCGCTTCTCCCAGGTTGACAGCACGCGTAGAGTGGACGACACCACGGTTCGGAGAGAACGGCGCCGAACCAGAAACTCCACGAGGCGCGCCACTCGATCGAGCTTGACGCTGAGCGTCACTTTCGCAAGGAGGAGATGGTCCGGGCCCGATACAGCGTACGCCGGCTTCCCCGCCAGCATTGCGCGAACCGCTCCCCGGCTTTTCGGATGGAAGACGCACACAACCGCGCGCGCTCGCCAGCGCACGCAAAGCGCCAGGGCCGCTTCTTGGTCCATTCGGCCGTGATCGCCTCCGCCGCGATCGCCGTGAGCGTGGTTGCGTTCCTCCCAGCCGCGGCCCGCGTCCAGGATCGGATGCTCGCGCCCGCCTTCTCCGTCTCCGGCGTCACCGGCGCTTCGGCCGGCGCCCGAGGCGCGTCGTTCATCCGCCCCGGCTTCACCATCGACACGCGTGAATCGTCGCCCGACCTCGTCCTCGCCGTCGCGCCTTCGGCCGGGCCCGCGGCGGTCGATGCGTTCCGGCCGGCTGGCAGCCTCTCACCCGCGACCTCGCTCTCGTCGGGCGTCTCGGTCGTAGCCGCCTCTTCCGGCGAGGCCGGCGCGGGCGTCAAGGCCCTCGCCGATGTCGTCGACCCGCGAAAGCCCTTTGTGCTGTACGAAGCCCAGCCGGGAGACAGCGCCAGCGGGATCGCTGAGCGGTACCAGATCTCGCTCCGCACCTTGCTTGAAAACAACCCAACGGTGGCAGACAGGTCGGACAGCCTCATCCAGCGTGGCCAGCAGCTCATCGTGCCACGACGGGATGGCATCCTGTACAAGATCGGCCACGGCGACACGGTCGCCAGCATCGTCAACCAATACGACAACATCGACGCGGGCACCGTCATCGAATACCGGCCCAACAACATCGCCGACCCCAAGAACTTATCGGCTGGCGACTTCGTCTTGCTGCCTGGCGCGACCGTGAAGCCGCCGCCACCA
>CAMAUF010000321.1 GCA_945861295.1 bacterium
TCGCTGGGCGTGAGGGCCAGTTCGTGACCAGCCGGCAGCTCCGCGAGCGACTCTACCGCGAAGTCGAGACGAACATCGCGCTTCGCGTGGAGGACGGCGACACGGCGGACTCGTTCGTCGTCAGCGGGCGCGGCGAACTGCATCTCGCCATCTTGGTCGAGACCATCCGCCGCGAAGGCTTCGAGTTCGCGGTTACGCGGCCGGAAGTGATCCTCCGCGACGGGCTCCACGGCCTCGAGGAGCCGTACGAAAAGCTCTACATCGAGGCGCCCGATTCCGCCACGGGCTTCCTGATCGAGGCGCTGTCCGGGCGCAAGGCGCAGATGACGGGCATGCACAGTGACCATGGCGGCAACGTCCGGCTCGAGTTCGAGGTCCCGACGCGCGGGCTCATCGGTTTCCGGGATGCCTTCATCTCGGGCACGGGCGGGGAAGGCATCATGAACGGCGAGTTTCTCGGCTACCGGCCGATGGCTGGCGAGATCGGCCGCACGCGCTCCGGCGCGCTCGTCGCCGCCGAATCCGGCACCACCCTCTCCTACGGCCTCGCCAACGCGCAGGACCGAGGCATCCTTTTCCTCCTGCCCGGCGTCGATGTCTACGAGGGAATGGTCGTCGGCCTCCACGCCAAGGAGAACGACCTCGTGGTCAACGTCTGCCGTGCCAAGAAGCTGACAAACATCCGCAGCTCGACCTCGGACATCGCGGTCAAGCTGATCCCGCCGCAGCCGCCGAGCCTGGAGCGCAGCCTCTCGCTCATCAGCGACGACGAGTACGTGGAAGTGACGCCGAAAAGCATCCGCCTTCGCAAGCAGTACCTGACGTCGCTCGACCGCGACCGCGCCCACAAGCGCAAGGTCACGGCGGGCTAGGGCTTGGCGACTCCCAGGCCCACCGGGACTCCAACCCTGAACCTTCTACGAGCGCAGCGCCGCTTTCTGCGTCGCGTAGTAAAAGAAGAGTCTGTTCCCGGTGTTCTCGCGCCTCACTGTTCCGTGGCTTGCAATCGCCCGCGTTGTCCCGATGGCGACCGCCGCCCCGACAGTCAGAGCAAGAGCAACGGCGTTGTTCAGTTCGCTGGCCCGGCCCACGAGTACTCCAAGCGCTGACGAAGGTAAGAGAGCAGGTTGGCCCGTCGCCTCCCGCAGGACATGGCGCCACAGGCGGTTGGAGCGGATAGCGTCCTGAAGTTCCAGGAGTGTCGGTTCGATAATCGAGCGCATCAGTTGCTCAGCTTCGACTGGAAACTCAGAGTCCCAAGCAGCGAATTCGAACTGATTCGTGTACCCGATTATGGCGGCGCGAAAGCCCGCCAGCGCCGATCCTAGATCGGCCCTCAGCTCAAGGATCGTTGCGACGTCGAGATTGTCAAATGCTGGGATTCTCTCGAAAAGGAAGTCCGCCAGTCCAGCTTGTTTCCCATGAACCACAGATCCGCGATGCGGATGGACAAGCCCCTCTTCGACGCGCGCCTTCGCGATCTGGGCTGTTTGCTCATCGAACAAGGGATACGTAGTGGCCGACCCGAGCGCCGAATCGACATGGGTCATATATTGATCCATCCAGCCATCCAGCGAGCCTGTCAACTCGTCCGGGCTCGGTAGTGCCGCAAGTGTCACAATCCCTGTTCCCAAGGCGTCGATAACAGCTCCCGTCCCAGGCTCCATCGCTATGCGCGAGGCGACCACGGCTAGCTCCTCCCAACATTTGTCCATGACTGCTTCGAACCGTCGCACGAACAGCAGCTCGTCCGTCCGGCGGAAGCGCTTGCGGCGCAGGGCCATGTAGCGGTCCCAGCCGTCCTCGATGGCTCGTCGGTTGTTGGGCAGAGCACTCAACATCGTCCGAAGCAACTCCGGCGATCGGCTGGCTGGATTGGTTAAGGCGAATACCGTCGATAGTACGAGCTGCGCCCGTACGCCGATGAACGTGACACGATCCCCGTAGAGCAGCGCCGCGCGAAGCATCCTGGACTCCGTCAGTAGGTCGAGTCCACGGCCTGGCGCGGCAGCCGTAACCGTGATGTGCAACTCGGCCGAGCCACTCCGGGGCGGCGATGGTCCTTCGCTTGGCGCTGTCATCCCTGACTCATGGGCGACGCCCATTTCGCTAAGGAGGAGGAGCACGATGGGATTCGGGGAATGGGCCTGCTGGGACTCGAAACCATGGTAAGAGCCTCGCGAGGCAAGATACTGCCCGTGTTAGTGCGAAACCTCATGAAATCACCATCGTTTATTCTGACTCACGCCGAGGTCCCCAGCAATCGGCATGACCGGAAGCGGGGCCGTGGTGGGCCATCTCGGGCCGAGAACGGCCCAAAGCGGCCAGCGCGCCCCAACGAATGCCGTACACTCGCTACATGCAGATCGCTGACCTCGACACGCCCTGCCTCCTGCTCGACCTCGACGCCGTCGAGCGCAACATCGCCACGATGGCGGCTTACTTCGCCGACAAGCCAGCCAAGCTTCGCCCCCACTTTAAGACGCCGAAGACACCCGAAGTCGCGCGCCGCCAGCTCGCCGCCGGCGCGATCGGGATCACCGTCGCGAAGCTCGGCGAGGCTGAGGTGCTGGCCGATGCCGGCCTTGGGCCGATCCTGATGGCGAACCAGGTCGTCGGCCCGATCAAGATTGACCGGCTCATGGCCCTCCTGGCACGCGGCGTGGATATCACGGTCGCCGTCGAGAGCGACTACAACATCGCCGAACTCGTGGCCGGCGCCCGCCGCTCGGGTCAAACGCCTCAGGCGATCGTGGAGGTCGACAGCGGCATGCATCGCTGCGGGACGGCTACGCCCGCCGACACAGTCCGCTTGGCGCGAGCGCTGACCGAGGCCGGCATCCGCTACCGCGGGATCATGGGCTACGAAGGTCACGCGGTGCTCCTGCCAGACGCCGAGGAGCGTGAGGCGAAGGGCTCAGCGGCGCTGACGACCGTGTCCCAACACATCGAAGCCCTCGCCGAGGCGGGGCTGGCGCCGGAGATCGTCTCGGTCGGAGGTACGGGCACCTACGCGACGGCGGGGGCGTGGCCGGGCGTCACCGAAATCCAGGCGGGCTCGTACGTGTTCATGGACGGCCGCTACCAGAGCGTGCTCCCTGACCGCTTCGAATCCGCGCTGACGCTGCTCACGACCGTCGTATCCGTCCACGAGCGGTACGCGGTTTGTGATGCCGGCTCGAAGTCGTTAACTGGTGAGTTCGGGATGCCGGCCACGAAGGACGG
>CAMAUF010000322.1 GCA_945861295.1 bacterium
GCAAAAGCGGATCACGCGGTCCAGCTTGGGGGCAACGACGAGCGGCCCTACCAGATCGCCTTCGCTCACAGCAATCGCTCTCACTCTGGACCCTCCGCCGCGCTGCGCGCGTCGTACTGCATCATCGTGCGGACACTGCGGGCGACAACTGCGCCGTTGGGGTCGACCAACTCGACCTCGCTGCGCAGGTAGAGGCTGTGGCCGAAACGGCCACCCAGCCGCTCGCTGATGTCGGCCAGCCGTGTCCGGAGGGTGAGTGTCTCACCGAGCAGGAGCGGGCGTTCGAGCATGATCTCGTTGCTGATAAGGAGGTCGTTGGGAAGGAGAGTTGGCAGCGCAAACGGTTCAGCTTCCGTCCCCAGGACTTCGACCACGTAGGCGGGGACGGGTTGTCCGGCGGTGAGCGGCGGAAGCGCGCCGTGGCCGAACACATCGGCGGCGCGGCGGACGAGACGGTTCGTGACCGTCGCTGCGCCTTCGGGCCCGGACTTGCCGATGAGGGCGCGGACATCGTCGGTGAGCAGCGATTCGCCAGCCATGGCCTGAGCGTAGGGAGTCGGAGCGATGCGCTCAACCGGCGGGGGCCGCAACGGATTCTCCACCGGCCAGCACCCCTTGGCCTGTATCGTGGGTTATAGACTGGGGGACAGTTCCGGCGGGGGCGACGAAACGAATGGTCAGGTTCATCATCAAGATCGGGCTGGTGGGCGGCGTAATTTGGTTTGCGGCGGGGATCCCGAACATCTTCGCGGGCGAAGGCTTGGAAAACCCCGGCGGGCGCCACGGAACGCTCCGAGGCGGGATGGGAAATAGCGCCAGCATGCGTCTCGGCCAGTAAGTTCGTAGACTGGCACCGTGATCTACCTCGACCACGCGGCGACCACGCCAGTAGCCTCAAAGGTCCGCGAGGCGATGTTGCCGTACTTGGGCGCCGCCTACGGCAACCCAAGCGGCCTCTATGCGCTGGGGGCGAGTGCTCAGGCGAGTGTGGATGTGGCCCGCAAGGCGACGGCCGGCGCGCTTGGCGCCCGGCCCTCCGAAATCCTTTTCACCAGCGGCGGGACGGAGAGCATCAACAGTGCGATCCTCGGGATCGCCTACGCGATGCGGCGGGCCGGCGCGGGCGACCACGTGATCACCACGGCGATAGAGCACCACGCTGGCCTGCACGCGGCCCAGTTCCTCGAGGAACTGGGGTTCGATGTGACGTATCTCGGCTGCGACGCTCAGGGCCGCGTCAGCCTCGCCGAACTCGCCGCTAGCCTTCGGCCAGAAACCGTGTTGGTTTCGATGATGCTCGTCAACAACGAGGTCGGCACGGTCCAGCCCGTGGCGGAAGCGACGCGTATAGCGCGGGACTTCCGAGCATCGCGCGGCCACCGCGTGTTGTTTCACACCGATGCGGTGCAGGCGCCGGGCTGGCTGCCGATCGATGTCGAGGAACTCGGCGTCGACGCGGTCAGCCTCTCGTCCCACAAGTTCGGCGGCCCGAAAGGAAGCGGCATCCTGTATCTCCGTCGTGCGACCCCGTTCCGGGCTTTGCTCCACGGCGGTGGGCAAGAGCTGCAGAAGCGGGCCGGGACTGAGAACGTCGCGGGCATCGTAGGGACGGGCGTGGCGATCGAGATGGCGCAGGTCGGCCGGATGGAACGGTTACGCCGGGTACGCGCCCTCCGCGACCACCTGCGGGACGAACTCCTGGCGACGGTACCGGATGCCATCGTCAACGGCTGCCAAGAACACTGCACTCCGAACAATCTCAACGTCGCTTTCCGCGGGATCGAGAGCGAGCAGCTCGTGGCCGCGTTGGATCGCCACGGAATAGCCGCGAGTTCGGGAAGCGCCTGCTCAAACTCCTTGTGGGAACCCTCGCATGTCCTGATGGCGATGGGCGTGCCGATCCGGACGGCTGTCGGGAGTGTCCGGTTCAGTCTCGGCGAAGGCACCACCGCGGCCGAGATTGCGGCGGTCGCTTCGGTTGTGCCGGGCGAGGTCGCCCGGCTACGGAGCGAGGCGACGACACCTCGCTGACCGGCGCCTCCCGGCCGTGAATGCGGCTGAATCGCTGGGCGGGTACCATTTGGCCATCCCGTCCGCCGAGGTCTTCCGTGCTGCTTCGCGACATTCTCCGCCACGCCGTCAAGCTCTTTGGCCCAAAGCAGGCGATCATCGACGGCGACCGGAGTTACACGTACTCCGAGTCCTCCGAACGCATCCACCGGCTCGCCGCCGGGCTCTTGAAGCTCGGGCTCCAGCCAGGCGACAACATCGCCATCCTGGCAAACAACTCGCACCGCTACTTCGAGGCGTATTTCGTGGCGGACATCGCCGGGATGCCGCTGGCGCCGCTCAACATCCGCCTCGCCGGGGCCGAGCTTGAGTTCATCATCAACCACGGCGAAATCAAGGCGCTGCTGCTCGGGCTCGAATATCAGGGCCTCTACGATCAGTTCAAGGCGAAGACGCCCGGCCTTAAGCACGTCATCGGCCTCAACGGCGCCGCCGAAGGCATGGTCGACTACGAGGACTTGATCGCGGCCACGCCCCCGCTCGACCACAGCGTCCGCGAGTGGGGCGACGACGAAATGCTCGACCTCTGCTACACGGGCGGGACTACGGGCCTTCCGAAGGGCGTCATGCTGACCCAGGGCAACGTGGTTTCGAACGCGCAGCATGTGGTGACGAGCCTCGGCGTCACCGAAGCGGACACCTGGCTCCACGTCGCGCCGATGTTCCATCTCGCCGACGCCTGGGCCTGCTATGCCTTCACGCTCATGGGCGCGACGCACGTCTTCATACCGGGCTTTGCGCCCCAGGCGACGCTGGAAGCGATCCAAAACCACAAAGTTACCAAGACGATCTTCGTCCCGACCATGATCAACGCGCTCGTCAACTTTCCCGGCACGGGCGCGTATGACCTCAGCAGTCTGGACGAAGTCATGTACGGCGCTTCGCCGATGCCGGTTGACCGTCTCATCGCCGCCGCCAAGCTCTTCGGGCCGATCCTCAGCCAGGGGTACGGGATGACCGAGACCTCGCCCATCCTGACGATGATGCCGTACCGGTGGTGCGACTTTGCGGGCACGGATGAAGCCGCCAACCGCCGCCTTGCGAGCTGTGGCCGCCAGATCCCGGGCGTCGAAGTCCGCGTCGTGGACATCGCGACCGGCGCCGACGTGAAGCCGGGCGAAGTCGGCGAGGTCATCGCCAAGGGCCCGAAC
>CAMAUF010000323.1 GCA_945861295.1 bacterium
TCGCTCTTCGACGCCACCGCCGCAACCATCTACGAGACCGACCCGAAGAAGCCGCTGATCGGCGCGATCAACGGCTACTGCCTGGGCGGCGGCTTCGAAATCGCACTCACCTGCGACCTCTTGATAGCTTCCGAGCTAGCCGTCTTCGGACTCCCCGAGATCACACTCGGCTTCTTCCCCGGCGGCGGCGCGCCCGTCCGGCTGCCGCGCAAGATCCCGGCCGCATTGGCGAACGATATGCTCTTCATGGGCGAACGGATCGACGCGTCGACGGCGCTCCGCTACGGCGTCGTCAGCCGCGTCGTCCCGCATGACCAGCTGCTGACGGTCGCCCGCGCCATGGCCGCGAAAATCGCGGGCAACGCGCCCGTCGCTGTCCGCGCCATGCGCGAGGTGATCCATCGCCAGGCCGATCTGCCGCTCAACGACGCGCTCCGCCTCGCCGGCACGATGCGCTACGTCGTCGGGCTCACGGATGACGCGAAGGAAGGGCCGCGCGCCTTCGTCGAAAAGCGCGCGCCGGAATACCGCGGCCAGTAGCAGTGGCCCCGTTGTACGGGGGTATACTGACCGTGGAGGCTGAAGCATGGCATCAGCGGTGATGGAAGCGCCTGTCCGTGAACGGATCGAACCTGCTTGGGATCTGGTCGACGGCGTCCTCGTGGAGCGCGACATGGGCAATCTGGCGGACTTTTATGCCACTCGACTCCTGAGCCACCTCAGCCCTTACGTTGACCGTGAGCGCTTGGGTGTAACGCAGGCCATGTCGGCTGGGTACCAGTACCCGGCGCTCGATCACGGGCGCCTCCGAGTGCCCGATCTGTCGTTCGTGCGCCGGGACAAACTCAACGACGGGCTTCCTGCCGAAGGTTGGGCCGACTACCCGCCCGACTTGGTGGTCGAAGCCATCTCCCGCAACGACAACGCCGAGAGTGTCCATCATAAGTCGCAGGTCTGGCTCGATGGGGGCGTCCGGCTGGTCTGGGTGCTCTATCCGAAGGAGCGGCAGATCGTCGTGCACCACCCCGACCGCACGTCGCGGACTTACTCCGTCGGCGAGGAGATCACGGGCGAGGATGTCGTGCCCGGCTTCAGCGTCCCACTGGCGGCGATCTTCGCGGACCCTTAGCCGTCTGTCGCTTGGCCGCACGGCCAGTTCCACCGTATCGTGCGCGCCATCACCGCTTCCGGAGGCAGCATGAGCGAGCCCTTGCTTCGCTACCCGATTTTCCAGTGGGCTTGGGTTGTCAACGACCTCGAGGAAGGCTGCCGCCGCTGGCACGAGACCACCGGCGCGGGCCCGTTCTTCGCGGTCCGCTACCACAAGGGCGAGCGCCACATCGACCACGGCGTCCCGTTCGAGGGCGGCCTCAGCTACGCCTTTGGCTACACGGGCGAGACGCAAGTCCAGCTCATCCAAGTCCACGACGATACGCCATCCATCTATCGCGACATGTTCAAGGCGGGCGAAGAAGGCTTCCACCACATCGGCATGCTGGTGCCCGACCCGCCCTGGGCCGAGAAAGCCCGCTTCGAGGCGGCGGGCTACCCCTCCGTCTCGGAACTGTGGGCGACGGCGCAAGTCTGCTACATCGATGTCCGCAAGGCCATCGGACATTATGTCGAACTGCACGGTGACAATGCGGCGATCCGCGAAGTCTTCCGCGGCTGGAAGGAAGCCCATGATACGTGGGACGGGAAAACAGACCTGATCCGGGGCCGCGCGGCACGGCAGTAGCCTGGCGACGAGATTGGCCGGGCCCGCCTCAGGCCCGGCCGATTTCGTTGCGTTCGAGACCAGCCCGCCGGGATCCCCCCTGGCACACTGGCTACGCCTCGCGGGCCATCCACTTATCCCAGGTCGCGTGGAAGTGGCGCACTTTGCCCTCTTCGTAGGCCGCGAAGTTGATCCACGGCTGAACCTTCGCCTTCAGCCCGAGCTGCACCTTCGGCAGGTTGTAACTGTCCTGCGCGAGCACGCGGGCGAGGCCGCCCATCTCCGGCGCATCCGTCCAGGGCTCGTCGGGGCCAAGCCAGTGGATTTGGGCGGCGGGCGGCTTGGGCTCGTCGCCCCAGGGCGCGAGGTACATCACTTCCATGATGCTCATGTCTGGGTCGTCGCCGTAGGGCCGGAAGCGATACACGATGCGGCTGAAGGCGCCCCACGGGTGGAAGTTCGGGAAGAGGTTGTTGTACTGGCCGTCGATCAGTTCGGTGTCGGCGTAGATGTCGACCCGATCGCCGATGGTCGCGCGCAGGTTTTCACGCATCGCGGCCGCCATCGCGCGGCGCTGGGCGAAGACTTCGTCCTTGGGCGGGTGCACGTTCCGGTGGGCGCTTGCCCGCGCCGCGACAGTGACGGCACGGCACCAATTGCCAAAGACATCGTATTGGTGGTTCGCGCCATCGCCGCCGTAGACCATCAGCTGAGGATGGGTGGCGATGATGTGGTAGCCCTCCATGAAGGCCTCCTGGTTCGCCTTCCAGTTGGCGCGCACGACCTTGGCGACGTGCATCTGCTTGTACTTCTTCTCGTAGTCGTACTTCTCGTAGTGCTTCGGCAGGTCGCCGAGGAACGATTCGAAGGACTCGGAATCCGGGTCCGGGTTGATGAAGACGAAGCCGCCCCAGGTCGCGACCTTGACCTCTGGGAGCTGCGATACCTCCGCGCGGAGGCCTGGCCAGTCCCATTCACTCGGAATTTCCCGCAGGCGGCCATCCAGCTCCCACGACCAGCCGTGGAAGGGGCAGCGGAACTCGGTCGCGTTCTTGCCATCGAATTCGCGCAGCAGTCGGCCGCGATGCAGGCAGGCGTTGTTGTACGCCTTGAAGGTGTCCGGAGCGGTGCGGACGACGAGGTAGGAGAGGTGCGTGATGTCGTAGACGACGTAATCGCCGACCTCGGGGATGTCGTCGACGTGGCAGGCCATCTGCCAGACCTTTTTCCACAGCTTCTCGATTTCGAGGTCGTGGATCTCTTTCTTGAAGTACCGGGCCGTATCGACCTTGGTGACGCCGCCCGTCATCGGCGAATCCATGCGGAGGGTCGCCGGGATGCGCTCCGGGAAGGCGTCGCCTTCGAGCAGTTCAGCGTACGAGATTCCGAGCGAGCGCTTGCCTTTCGGCGTGTCGCGGCCCGGATCGCCGGTGTAACGGGTGAAGCCCTCTTCGCTCACGCCCTGCAGGGCCGTGCCGCCGGCGTATTGGGCTTCGGC
>CAMAUF010000324.1 GCA_945861295.1 bacterium
AGCGCTCGCCGCGCTGGTACTGCCACTGGCCGCGAAACAGCGCCGTTTCGTTGACGAACGGGAATATTTCGCGGAGCGGGATGCCTTTGACGACGCGCGCGCCCCAGAACGGCGGGCGCGGGATCTCCGGCCGCGTGCCGGATCGGACCTCCGAGATCGCGTAGTCGCGGTCGGTCGGCCCGCCGAGAGCCGGGATGGTGGCGCGGACCTCGTCGTAACCGGTATCGGCCCCGGCTGCCGCTGCACGGCGCGGGCGGCCCGGGACTTCGCTGCCGGACATGATCGCGTCCAACGTCGCGAGCCCTTCGAAGGCGTCTTGGCAGTAGTGCACGCGACCGCGATAGACCTTGCGCAGGTCCTCTTCGACGTACTTCCGGGTCAGCGCGGCCCCGCCCAGCAGCACGGGATAGTGGAACAGTTCGCGCGCGTTCAGTTCCAAGAGGTCTTCGCGCATCACGACCGTGCTCTTCACCAGCAGGCCACTGAGCCCGATGGCGTCGGCGTTCACTTCGATCGCTTTGTCGATGATGTTCTGGATCGGCTGCTTGATCCCGAGGTTGTAGGTCGTGTACCCGTTGTTCGAAAGGATGATATCGACCAGGTTCTTGCCGATATCGTGGACATCGCCGCGGACGGTAGCGAGGACGATCCTGCCCTTGGTCGAGCCTTCCGCCCGCTCCATGTGCGGCTCGAGATAGGCGACGGCCGTCTTCATCGTCTCGGCGCTTTGCAGCACGAACGGGAGCTGCATCTTTCCCGACCCAAAGAGTTCGCCGACGACCTTCATGCCTTCGAGCAGGTGGGCGTTGATGATCGTGAGCGGGTCCATCACGCCCATCGCCTCGTCCAGGTCAGCGTCGATGCCGCGGCGGTCGCCATCGACGATCCGCTGGCGCAGGCGCTGCTCGACGGGTAGCGAGGCGCGGTCAACTTTCGCGACTTTTTCCAGCTCGACGCCCTCGAAGAGGCCGAGGAAGACATGCAGCGGGTCGTAATCCTCGCGGCGCCGGTCGTAGATGAGGTCCAATGCTGCGGTGAGTTGGGTCTCGGGGATGCGGTTGAGCGGCACGATCTGCTTCGAGTTGACGATGGCGGCATCGAGTCCGTGCTCCACCGCTTCGAACAGGAAGACCGAGTTGAGGACGCGCCGGGCGGCCGGCTTGAGCCCGAACGAGACATTCGAGACGCCGAGGACGGTGTTCACGCCCGGCAGTTCGGCCTTGACCCGGCGGATCGCTTCGAGCGTCGCCATCGCGTCCTTGCGCAGATCCTCTTGGCCGCCGCTCAGCGGGAAGGTCAGCATGTCGAACAAGAGATCACCGGGTTCGAGCCCATACCGGTCGACGGCGAGCTCGTAGATGCGATGGGCCACACGCAGCTTCCATTCAACGGTCCGCGCTTGGCCCTCTTCGTCGATCACCAGTGCGATCGCGGCGGCGCCATGGCGGCGGATGATCGGCAGCAGGCGGCTGAACTTGCGCTCGCCGTCTTCGAGGTTGATCGAGTTCACGATCGCCTTGCCGCCGTAGAGCTTGAGGGCCGTCTCAACGACCGCGACTTCGGTGGAGTCGAAGACGAGCGGAAGCGTGGATTGCGTGCGCAGCGCGGTCGCGAAGCGCTCCATGTCCGGCGCGCCATCGCGGCCGACGTAGTCGACCATGAGGTCGAGGACGTGGGCGCCTTCGCTCGCTTGCTCGCGGGCGAGGCCGACGGCGGCATCGAGGTCGCCTTCGAGCAGGAGGTCGCGGAAGGCACGCGAGCCGGTCGCGTTCATGCGCTCGCCGACGACGAGGAAGCTGGTCTCCTGACGGAAAGGGACACTCGTATACAACGAAGCGCAGGCCGGTTCGTAGCTTGGCGTGCGCGGCTTCGGTGCGTCACGGCCGATGGCGGCGATGGCGGCTTCGAACATCGCCGGCGTCGTCCCACAGCAGCCGGCCGCGATGTTGATGCCGTACTCGCGGACGAAGATCTTCTGGTACCGCGCGAACTCCTCGGGCGAGAGCGGGTAGCAGGCTTCACCGTCGACGATTTGTGGCAAGCCGGCGTTGGGGCCGACGAAAACGGGCCGCCGGCTGTGCTCGCTCAAGTAGCGGACGTGTTCGACCATCTGCTCGGGGCCGAGCGAGCAGTTGAGGCCGATGATGTCGACGATGTCGAGCGCTTCGACGACGGTGAGCGCGGCGGCGATGTCGGCGCCGATCAGCATCGTGCCGGTCGTTTCGATCGTGAGGCTGACGACGACCGGGATGCGCTTGCCGGTCTCGGCGAACACGTCCGCGATGGCGGCCAGCGCTGCCTTCGTCTGCAGCAGGTCCTGGCAGGTCTCGACCTTCATGACGTCGATGCCGCCTTCGAGCAGGCCAAGAGCCTGTTCGCGGTAGCTGCGGACGAGTTCGTCCCAGGTGATATGGCCCAGTGATGGCAGTTTCGTCCCCGGGCCGATCGTGCCGAAGGAGTAGCGTGGCCACTCGGGCGTGGAGAACTCGTCGCGGACGCGGCCAATGACCTCGGCCGCGAGGCGGTTCAATTCACGCGTGCGGTCGGCGAGGCCGAACTCCGCGAGGACGACATCGTTGGCGCCGAACGAGCACGAATCGACGGCGTCGCAACCGGCGGCGTAGAACATCCGGAAGATCCGTTCGAGGATCGCCGGGTTCGCGAGGTTGAGCCACTCGGGGCAGCCGTCGTGCTGCTCTTCCTTGGGCGTGCCGGTGAACGCCGTGAAGTCCTGCGGCGTCAGGTTAAATGAAAGGAGCGTCGAGCCGATTGGTCCGGCGGCGTAGAGGACGTGGTCGCGCATGCGATTGAGGAGCGGGTGTTCCCAGGGCTGATACATGAGGTGATCCAGCGTAGCAGATAGGCCGGGCGCGCTCTCCGATCGAGGTGAGGCGTGGCCGGGGGTGTAGGTCGGGGTCCCTACTCCGCCGACCACGCCCCGCTCTTGCCGCCCCGCTTTTCCAGTAAGCGCACCCCCTCGATGCGCATGCCCCGGTCGACGGCCTTGCACATGTCGTAGACCGTCAGCGCGGCGACGCTGGCGGCGGTGAGCGCCTCCATTTCCACGCCCGTCTTGCCCGTCGTCTTCACGCGCGCGGTGATGCGCAGGGTGGCGGCGTCATCAGGTTCGAGGTCGACCTTGACGCCCGTGATCGCCAGCGGATGGCACATCGGGATCAGGTCGGAGGTGCGTTTGGCGGCCATGATGCCGGCG
>CAMAUF010000325.1 GCA_945861295.1 bacterium
CTGCTCGATAGCGGCGCGCTCGGGTATGAACGGGTCGCCACGTTTACGGCTCGGCCTAATCTGTTTGGGATGGCCATCAACGATGCGGGGGCGGAAGAGTCGTTCACCGTCTACGACCACCCCGAGGTGCGCATCTACCGCAAGACGGAGAGCTGGGACGCAGAGCGGGCCTTCGCGCTCCTGCTCGAGTCGCACCCGGAACGGGCCGTCAACCTCCTGCCCAACCAGGGCCAGACCAACGGGCTGATGTTCACGCCCGAAGAGGCGCGCATCCAACAGCAGGGCGGCACGTTCGACGATCTCTTCGACACCGGAGGACTGACGAGCCGGGCGCCGTGGCTATGGTGGCTGCTCTGGTTCGAACTGGCGGCCTTCGCCTCGATCCCGTGGGTCACCTGGCTTTTTCGCGCGCTGCCGGACCGGGGCTACGCCTTCACCAAGCTGGCCGGGTTCGCGGGCGTCGGATTATTAACATGGATGTTGGTGGCGTGGGATGTCGTCCACTTCTCGGGAGCGTTGGCGTGGGCGGCCCTCGCGGCCTTCGTGGGCGCCGGCGCTGTCGTGGGCTGGTTGCGAAGGCGCACTCTGGCGGCTGAACTGCGCCCGCGAGTCGCGACGATCATCGTCACGGAGGCTGTCTTTCTCACGGTGTTCTTCGCCTTCTTGGCCATCCGCTATGCCAACCCTGACCTTTGGTACCACCCGCAAGGCGGCGAGAAGCCGGTTGAGTTCGCGTTCCTGACGGCCGTCACGCGGTCGACCATCCTTCCGCCCTACGACCCTTGGTTCGCGCGCGGCACGATGAACTACTACTACATGGGCTGGTTCTTGCTCGCCGTGCCGATCCGCGCCCTCCGGATCGTGCCCGAGGTCGCCTTTAACCTCGGTATCCCGACCTATGCCGCTCTCGCCGCAACGGTCGTGTTTGGACTGGCCACCTCGATTGCCGGCCTCGGCCGTGGCGCGGTCGCGCTCGTTCGCCCTCCCGAGCGATCGCGAATGCGGGACGCGGGAGCGGGAGGCCGCCGGCCGGGCCGGTCGGCGCTCCTGGCGGGCTTGCTCGCGGTCGTCCTCCTCATCGGGATCGGGAATCTCGATTCGGCGCACCAGACCATAGAGCGCGTCCAGCAACTGAACCTGATCGGGGTCGACGAAACCGGCCCGCTCTACCGTTGGGGCCTCTGGAGCGGGACGCCGTTTCTCGGCGGGCTCGTCGGCTTCATAAGCGGCCTCAATTTGTGGGCCTTCGAAGGCCAGCCGCTCGCGCCCTTCGACTGGTGGCGCGCCAGCCGCGTCCACAATCCGCAATTCGACATCACAGAGTTCCCGTACTGGACCTTCCTCTTCGGCGACCTCCACGCGCACATGATGGGGCTGCCCTTCTTCGGGTTCGCCCTCGGGGCCGCGGTCACCTACATCGCCACCGTCGTTTCGGGAATGCGGATGCACGCCTTCGCGGTGGCCGCGCTGCTCGGCGTGGCGCTGGGCCTCGTTCGCACCGTCCATACGTGGGACTTCTATACGGCGACGTTGCTGGTCGGCGCGGCGGTCGTGGCCGGCCAAATGCTCGCCCCGGGGCGTTGGCAGCAGCGCTGGTGGGATGGCGTGGCCCACGGCGCCGTCGCGTTTGCTGTCCTCTCGCTCGCGTTTTCGCCGTACACGCAGCGCTTCGAAGTCTTCGAGAGCGGCATCGTCCGCGCACGCGAAACCACGGCGCTGAACCAGTGGATCGCCCACTTCGGACTCTTCGTGGCGGTGCTCCTGGCGTTCGTCGTTGTCCGCTATGGCGAGGAGCTTCGCGCTCGCGGTCGAAATCCGGGCCGGAACCCGCTGCTCGCGATGGTGGCCGGGCCGTGGGAGGTGTTGTCGTTCCTGACCTTCCTGGCGGGCCTTTCCGCGTTCACCTGGCGCTTCGGCCTGACGACGGCCGCGCTCGGAGTCATCGTCCTCCTCTTCCTGGCGAACCTGCTTTGGCTCGAGTGGCGGGCCCGGGAGTGCGATATCCCCCGACTGTTGACGACCGCGATCCTCGCCGCCGCCGTTGGCGTCAGTGTCGGCGTGGATGTCGTGCAGGCCGAATACGACATCGTCCGCATGAACACGGTCTTCAAGTTCTACCTGCAGGCGTGGCAGCTGTACGCGGTCGGCTCAGCGCTGGCGGCAGGCTACGTCGGTCGTGCGATCTGGTCCGCGGAAGGTTGGCGCGTTTGGCCTCGACCGGGGCGCGCCGCGGCGGCCGCGCTGATGGCGACGGCCGCCTCGATCCTCCTGATATCGTCGATGATTTACCTCTGGTCGGGCACGAAGGAGCGCCAGGCGGCCCGATTCGCGCCCCTTCCCGCCACGCTCGACGGGCTGGCCTACCTCGATGCGGCCGTCTTCGTCGAGGACAAAGGCAACGACAGCCCGGCCGACGACCGCCAGGTCCACCTCGTGGACGATGCGCCGCTGATTGACTGGCTGCGGCACAACGTCGAGGGCAGCCCCGTCATCGTCGAGGCCGTCGGCCCGCTTTACCACTGGATCAGCCGTATCTCGTGGAATACCGGCCTGCCGACCGTTGTGGGCTGGGATTGGCACGAAGTCGCCTACCGGACGGCCTACGACGGGCTCGTGCAGCAACGCCGGGCCGAGACGCAGCGCTTCTATCAGGACCCGAGCATCGCTTTCGCGCGGCTGTATCTGGCCAAGTACAACGTCGCATACGTCATCGTCGGCACGCAGGAGCAGGTCTTCGGGACCGAGGCCGGGCTAGAGAAGTTCGAGAGGATGCCGGAACTGCGGCCCGTTTTTGTCGAAGGCCCGCACGTCATTTACGAAGTGACGGCGCCGTGAACGGGGGGAAGCGGGGGACTACGAGGGGGGCCGGCTGGCCTCGCGTCGCACGGCGAAGGCGGCGGCTTCTACCCGTCGCGAAAAACCGAGTTTGGCGAGAATGTCGCTGACGTGGTGTTTCACGGTCTTTTCCGCGAGGTAGAGGCGTTCGCCGATCTCCCGGTTCGTGAGACCTTCGGCGATCATGGCCAGGACCTGGTGCTCGCGTTCGGTCAGTTGTTGGGCCAGCTTATCCTCGGGCGACACCACCTGGCCGCGACGGATATGGTCGATCACGGCGGCGGAACTTGCCGCGTCGAGCGTCTTGCCGCCGCGACCGACGGTGCGCATGGCGTTGAGGAGGTCTTCGTTGCGCACATCCTTGAGCATGAAGCCGCTG
>CAMAUF010000326.1 GCA_945861295.1 bacterium
TCGCGGCGATTGCGTGGTGCGTCGGCATCGTTGCCGTTTGCGCCCCGCTCGCTGTTGCGCGGTACCGAAGCGCGGTCTAGGGAGCGGTCAGCCCGTCAAACTCGGCGAGCTCTTCGGCGCTGAGCTCCCACGCCGTGGTTGCCGCCACATTGGTGCGCACTTGTTCGGGTTTGGTCGCACCGGCGATGACGCTGGCTACCGTGGGCTTCATCGCCAACCACGAGAGCGCGAGCTCGTGGATCGTGTGACCGTGTGATGCGGCGAACGTCTCGAGCTTCTCGACAACGTCGAAGCGTTCGTCCGGCGGTACACCCCATTGCGCCAACCGGGTGCCCTCAGGCGCCGCCTCACCGCGCTTGTACTTGCCTGTGAGCAGTCCGCTGGCGAGTGGAAAGTACGGCACAAAGGCGATGCCGAGCCGGGCGCACGCGGGGAGCACCTCCTTCTCGGGTTCGCGCTGGAGCAGGCTGTAGTCGTTCTGCACCGTCGCGAACGGGCGCACGCCGCGCTCCTTGGCTGTGGCATCGGCCTCGTCGAGCTGCGTGGCGGAGAAGTTGGAGCACCCGATCTCGCGCACTTTGCCGGCCTGCACGAGCGCGTCGAGCGCCTCGAGCGTGTCGCCGATGGGTGTCTTGGCGTCGGGTGCGTGCAGCCAGTAGAGGTCGATGCGATCGGTGCCGAGACGCCGCAAGCTGTCGTTGCAGGCCTGGGCAACCCAAACGGGACTGCCACCCGTGAGCCCGCTGTTCTCCGGCGGCTTGAGCATCCCGAACTTGGTCGCGACCACCACATCGTCGCGGCGCGAGCCGAGGGCACGCCCGAGGAACTCCTCCGACTTCACGCCCCCGTAGAGGTCGGCGGTGTCGAAGAAGTTGATGCCCGCGTCGATCGCGGCGTCGACGACGGCCTGGCTTGCATCTTCGTCGATGCGCATGCCGAAGTTGTTGCAGCCGAGGCCGACCGCGCTGACTTGCAGGCCCGAGGCGCCGATGTTGCGGTACTCCATGATCGTGGCTCTCCGTGTGAAAACTGGATGATTGGCAAGTATACGGGAAGTTGCCTCTCGCTAGTGCCCATGGAGCCAAGAGCGAAGTCGGGCGGGCGACGACCTTACCCCGCGACCAGCGCGGCGCGGAAGGCGGGGAAGAGGGCTGGGTTGGCGGCCACGAGCGCGGGTGGGAGACCCTGGTCGATTTCGACGAACTCGGTCAGGCCGCCGGCTTCGCGGATGATCAGCGCGCCGGCCGCATAATCCCAATGGCCAAGGCCGGCCTCGAAATAGGCGTCGAGGCGGCCAGAGGCGAGATAGCAGAGGTCGAGCGAGGCGCTTCCACCTCGGCGGATGTCGCGAATGTGGGGCAGCAGCCGGGAAACGACGGCGATCTGGCGGCGGCGACGGTCAGCGTCATACCCGAAACCGGTGCCGGTGAGCGCCGTCGCGAGGGTGGCGTTGGCCGAGACGCGGATAGCTCGGCCGTCGCAGGTGGCGCCCTCGCCGACCGCGGCGGCGAAGGTCTCGCCCCGGATCACATCGGCGACGACGCCGACGAGCGCCTCGCCGTCACGCTCGACGGCGATCGAGACGGCGAAGGCGGGGATGCCGTAGAGGAAATTGGTCGTGCCATCCAGCGGGTCGATGACCCAGCGGAGGCCGGACGTGCCATCACGGCCGCCGCCTTCTTCGCCGAGGATGGCGTCGTCCGGGCGCACGGCGAGGATGCGCGCGACGATCAAGCGCTCCGAGGCGCGGTCCGAATCGGTGACCATGTCGGTCGCCGTCGATTTTGTCCCGACGCCGGTCCGCGGCTGAGCGAAACGCTCGCGCAGGAAGGCGGCGGCCTCCTCGGCGGCGGTCGTAGCGATGGCGAGGAGCGAGGCTGGCTTGGGCTGATCCATCCTGCGAGGGTAGCGGCCGGAGTGCCAAGGCCCAAAGTCCTGGGGATGATTGGCTACGGGCGAAATCGTCAGGCCTGACCCTCCCAAGCCGCCAGCGCCTCCGCCAGGAAGGACCGGATGTCCGGCGGGAGCGGCGGCAGCGCGCCGGGGGCGAACCAGGCCGCTTCGACGACTTCGAGGCCTGCCGAAATCGCTGTATCGCCAACGATATCGCAGGCGTAGCCGAGCCGGAGGTGGCCGTAGCGCCCGATGTTCGCGGCGAGCAAGCGTCCAGCCGCGACACGGAGGCCAACCTCTTCCCGAGTTTCCCGCTCCGCCGTGGCCCGCGGAGCTTCGCCGTAACTGGCGTAGCCGCCCACCAGCCCCCACTCACGGCGGCGATACGACGGGCGCACAAGCAGGACGCGGCCCTCGTGGTCACGGATGACCGCGGCCACGCCGACGGGCCTGGCGGGGTAGAGGATGCGCAGGCTCGCCCACTTCAACGGCCCCGGCAGGCTCGACCAGGTGGTGAGCAGCGCACGCATGAATCGGTCCGGAAGGTGCACCGGTCGAGTCTACCGTTCCCGGCGCAGGAGGCGTTTGTCTGGCGCGCGGGGTCAGCGCAAGATGGGGCAATCGCTTCGGAGGCACCACCATGGCGCTAGAACTTCGCCCGCTTGGGCGGACCGGGATCAAGGTTTCGAACCTCTGCCTCGGGTGCATGATGTTTGGCGGCAAGACGACGCACGCGGATTCCATGGCCATCATCGACCGAGCGCTCGATGCCGGCATCAACTTCCTCGACACCGCCAACGTCTATAACGCTGGCCGCAGTGAGGAAGCGACTGGCGACTCCCTTGCCCGCAACGGCAAGCGCCACTCCGTCGTGCTTGCGACGAAGGTCCACGGCAAGATGGGAGACGGGCCGAACGACCTCGGCAACAGCCGGCGCCACATCATCGCCGCCTGCGAAGCGAGCCTGCGCCGGCTGAAGACGGACTACATCGACCTCTACCAGATCCACCGGCCCGAACCGGGCACGCCGATCGACGAGACGCTGCGGGCGCTGGACGACCTGATCCGGAGCGGGAAGGTGCGCTACATCGGGACGAGCACCTATGCCGCCTGGCAGCTGGTCGAGTCGCTTTGGGTGTCGAAAGAGTTGGGCCTGAATCGCTTCGTTTGCGAACAACCGCCATACCACCTGCTCGACCGGCGGATCGAGCGCGAACTCGTGCCGATGGCGCAAACGTACGGCTTCGGCATGATCCCGTGGAGCCCGCTGGCCGGCGGCTTGTTGACGGGCAAGTACCGGCGTGGCGAAGAGCCGCC
>CAMAUF010000327.1 GCA_945861295.1 bacterium
CACTCCCAACAGACGTTGCGCGACTTCTTGGCCAATATCTCTCACGAATTGAAAACTCCCCTGACCTCGATTCGGGGGTTCTCCGAGGCCCTCGTCGATGGCACCATCGACGACCGCGCCGGGATCGAGCGCTCCGCCCGCATCATCCACAATCAGTCCAACCGCGTCCTCCGCTTGGTCGAAGAGCTGCTTGACCTCTCGCGCATCGAAAGTGGTCAGGCTTTGATGCAGCAACAGGAGATCCTGCTCTCCGAGCTCTTTGAGCACACGGCGGAAGTCTTTGCGCTGCGCAGCGAGGAAACGGGCGTTGCCTTCCATGTGGGCTCGCCGGCAGCGGCCTTCATCCGGGGAGACTTCGACCGCCTTGAGCAGGTCCTCAATAACCTGATCGACAACGCCTTTCGGCACACGCCAGCTGGCGGCAGCATCTCGCTGAACGCGGTCACGACCGCGACCGGCGCCATCCACCGCGTGACCGTCACCGACACGGGCTCGGGCATCCCGCAGGACGACCTCCCGCACCTCTTCGAACGGTTCTATCGCGGGGCCGGCACTTCCAGCACCAAGGGCTACGGCCTCGGCTTAGCGATAACCCGGGAGATCATCCGTGCCCACGGGGGCGACATCTGGGTGCAGAGCGGGCCTGAACACGGGACTACCTTTACGTTCACGCTGCCCAGCGCGGGCCCAGCAATTCATCGAGCCGGCGGACGATGAAGCCGCCGCTCCAGAATCCGCCGCCTCCCCAACCCGCCATCACGACCAGCATCCGGTAGAGCCCGAAGGCCGCGTAGTACTCGAGGTTGTGTAATCGCTCGCCCGTCACGGCCTCGTACGCCTGCGAGAGGACCGACTGGCCAGCTTCTCCGGAGTACCCCCCGAACAAGTCCGAAAGGGCGGCATAAAAGCCAAAATCCGAGCGTTTATCGCCGATCGCGGCCAGTTCCCAATCGACTACGGCCACGATTTCGGTCCCGCGGAAGAGGTAGTTGCCCGCGTTCGTGTCGCCGTGCACGAGCGAGAGCGCGGCATCCGCTGGTTCACTGCGCAGGAGAAACCGCTCCAGCGCCGCGGCGACCCGGTCAGTGCGGATGCCCATCCGGTCCGCCCGCGCTTGCCATTGGTCAATCTCCGACATGATCGGGCTGGGCGCTGTCCCAAGCCCGTCCGGGAGGAGGAAGTCGAGCCCGGCCTTGCGCCAGTCAACGGCGTGGACCGTCGCCAAGGCCGCCGCCGCGGCGCGGACGTGCGGCCCAGACGGTCCTTCGGGCCAAAGAAGCGGCGGCGTTTCGCAGCGCAGGCGGTGCATCACGAAGAACGGCACGCCGAGAACAGCGCCCGTGGCCTCGTGCCACATGACCGCTGGCGCCAGCACTTGCGTAGCGCCCACCGCCCGCATCACCTGGAACTGGCGTCCCACTTCGTACGGCGCGAGGATACCGCCCCTCCGCTGGGGCCGCAGGATCAGGGGCACCACGGACGTGATTCCCGCGCAACGGACTTCGAGGTCGAGCGCGATGGTTTCGTTACTCGCGCCCGCCGGCAAACCGCTCACACGCACGATTGAGACGGCCTCGGCTGAAGGCAGCTGCCTCGCCAGAAATGCGGTTAAGGCTGCTCGCCACTCCACCACTACAGTTCGGCCAACGAGGCTGAGAGCAACTCGACGAGGTGGTCGAGTTCGTACCACGGCGAGCTGGCGTTGAACGCCTTCCAGCCGAAGTAAATCACGCCCAACTCGGTCAGCCAGCGGGCGCGGAAGAACGCGAGGCCACGCGCATCGCCGCCACAGGCGCGGTAGAGCTGCGCGAAGCCCTGTTCGTCGGCTGGCCCGAAGGGGGCGCCTTTGAGGTGGCTCAACGCGATGAGTTGGCCGATATCGGAACGCGGGTCGCTAATCCGGGCCTGCTCCCAATCGATCACCGCCGCGACCTGGCCGCCGCGCACCAGATAGTTGTAGACATTGATGTCTCCCTGGCAGAGCCGAAGGGCGCCGTCCCCAGGCGCAGCCCGCCGCAGCACCGCCAGCGCTTCGCCAAGCACTGGCGCCTCCGACCGTGCGAAGCGCTCGTATCGCGCTTCGACGGCGTCCAGTTCGCCGACTAGGGCCTCGCGAGCGGACCCCGGGACACCCAAGAAGCCGAGCCCGCTGGCCCGCCAATCGAGGTCATGAATCCGCGCAACCATAGCGGCGAAAGCCGAAAAACTCGCTTCGCCCGGCGGTGCTTCGCCCATGTGCGGCGCATCGACCCACTCCATGAGCAGGAAAGGCGCCCCCAAGTAGGCGCGATCCGGCTCGGAGGCGTAAAGCTCCGGCACGGGGATCGTAGTCCCGCGCAACGCCGCGATCACTTGCCCTTCGCGCAGGACATCGTACGGTTCGAAAATGCCGCGCTCGCGTTGGACGCGAAGCACTGCGGCCGGCCAGCGCGCGCCTTCGAGGTCCACCCGGCAGGTTAGGTTCGACGCCCCACCGGGGTAGACGAAGACTGAACGGACGCGCGGCTGCCCAGGGTAGCGAGCCTGCAGCCAGGGCGTGAGCAATCCGGGAATAGCCGCTTCGTGCAACATCCGGGCGATTCTAAGGCCGCTTGGCGTGACGCGCGCAGCGCCGGCCGCTACGTCTTGCTGCCGCCCGAACACCGCCCCTTTACGAAAGCTGGCTGCGCCCGTTGTTCCACCTGATCACACGCGGCCACCCGCGCGTACGATGAGGGTGATGGACGAATACGCCGCTGCCACCGACGGGGAACTTATCTCCGCCCTCAGCCGCGGAGACGACGCGGCGCTCGGAGCGTTGTACGACCGTCTTCATCGCCCCTGCTTCTCCGTCTCCCTCCGCATCCTTGGGGTCGAGGCCGACGCGGAAGAGGCCGTCCAGGAGACATTCGTACGGATCTGGCGGAGCGCGAACCAATACGACGAAGCGAAGGCCAGCGTAGCGAGCTGGACGCTCTCGATCACCCGCAACCTCTGCCTCGATGAACTGCGCCGTCGCCGCCGCCGCGCCCATGAAGTACGGGAAGCCGAAGATGCCCCCGACCGGCCAGCCCCCGACCGGACCGACCTCGAAGCCGAACGCGCCGTCATGGGCGAACAGGTCCGCGCGGCGCTCCGCTCCCTTTCGCCTGAGCAACGCAGCGCCATCGAGCTGGTCTACTTTCGCGGGCTCACGAGCCAGGAGGTTGGCACAATCCTCGGCGTG
>CAMAUF010000328.1 GCA_945861295.1 bacterium
CCTCAGAGCCGCGACGGACACGGAGCGGAGGGATGTAGCACGCCGCGACAAACATCGTTCGGAGTCAACATTCCTCCCGTCGTTGTCACTCCGGGCTCTGATTGCTTCGCGCACGGCCGCTGCCTCGGAGCCCCGCCCGCAGGGCACGCACATCCGTTCGGCGCGGCCTGTACAATGCTCCGGTGACCACGCCCATCCGCCGCCAGTACCTCGAACTGAAGCAGCGCTACCCGGACACCATCCTCTTCTTCCGCCTCGGCGACTTCTACGAAACCTTCGACGACGACGCCAAGCTCGTCGCCAAGGAGCTGCAAATCGTCCTCACGGGCAAGGTCATGGGCAAGGACTTGCGCGTGCCGCTCGCTGGCGTGCCGCACCAGAGCATCGACGCCCACGTCGCCAAGCTCGTCGCCAAGGGCCACCGGGTCGCCATTTGCGAACAGCTCGCCGACCCGGCCGAAGTCAAGGGCATCGTCCCGCGCGACGTCGTCCGCGTGGTGACGGCGGGCACCGTGACCGCGGAGGCGTCGCTGGAGCCTGGCGCGCCGAACTACCTCGCGGCGGTGGCGCAACGCAAGGGCGAAATCGCCGCCGCGCTCGTCGACATCGCCACGGGCGAACTCCGCATCGCGTTCGGGGCCGAAGCGCCCGCCGAGCTTCTGCGCAGCGCGCCAGCCGAACTGTTGCTCGAAGACGCCGCGGACCGCCCCGCCGGGGTTGGCGGCGCCGTCTGCTTGCGGGCGCAGCTGAGCGACCTTGCCGTCGACGCCGCCATCGCCGCCCATTTCGGCGCGCACCTCCGCGAAACCCTTGGGCTGCGCCCGGCCGAAGCCGCCGCCCTCGCCCACCTGATCCGCTACCTCGGCGAGACTTACGCCGCCGCCCTCGGCGCCGTCCAACGCGTCCAGCGCGTCCCAGAGGGCGGAGCGCTGACGCTGGACCAGCGCACCCTCCGGAACCTCGACGTCCTGCCAGCGCCCGGCAAGAGCGGCTCGCTCCTCGCCGTGCTCAACCGCTGCGCCACTCCGATGGGCAGCCGCCTGCTCCGCGAGTGGCTCACGCGTCCGTTGCGCGACGCGGCGCCGATCGGCCAGCGGCACGACGCGATCGCTTGGGCCATCAACCACCCGATCGAGCGGGAGCAGTGCCAAGCGGTCCTGCGCGGCGTCCCGGACGCGGCGCGGATCCTCGGTCGCATCGGCGCCAAATCGGCGACCCCGCGTGACCTCGACGCGCTCCGGGGCGCGCTGGCCGCCGCGCTCGACCTCGGCGCCCGCTTCCAGCGCCTCGAACGGACGGCCCTGATCGACGAAGCCCTGACCGGCGTGGCAGCCTGTGCCGAAGCGCTGCTCACACTCGACCAGGTCTTGGCCGACGACCCGCCCTCTGACTTCGACGAGGGCGGCGTCATCCGTGCCGGCTTCAGCGGCGAGGTTGATTCGCTGCGGGCGATGACGAACGACGCGCGCGGCTTCCTCCTTGGTCTCGAACGGCTGGAGCGCGAACGCAGCGGCATCCGGGGCCTCAAGGTCGGCCACAACCGCGTCTTCGGCTACTACATCGAAGTTTCGACGGCGAACGCGGCGAACGTGCCCGCCCACTATCAGCGCCGTCAGACGCTCGCCGGGGCCGAACGGTACGTCACCGAGGAACTGAAGGAGCACGAGTCGCAGCTCATCGGGGCGCGCGATCGCTTGGTCGAGCTCGAGCGCCAAGCGTTCGCCCAGCTCGTCGAAAGCCTGCGGGCCCGGCTCGGCGAACTCCAAGCCGTCGCCGCCGGCATCGCGTTGATCGACCTCGTCCTCGGCCTGGGGGAAGCCTCGTCCGCCGCGGGCTACGTCCGGCCCACGTTCACCGACGCCGGCCACCTTCGGATCACGAGTGGCCGTCACCCGGTCGTCGAACACGCCCTCGGGCCCGGCCGCTTCGTCCCGAACGACTGCGCCCTCGACGAATCCTGCCAGATCCTGATCCTCACCGGCCCGAACATGGCGGGGAAGTCCACCTTCCTGCGCCAAGTCGCATTGATCGCGCTGATGGCCCAGGCGGGATGTTTCGTGCCCGCGGCCGCCGCCGAACTGCCGCTCTTCGACCGCATCTTCACCCGCGTCGGCGCGCAAGACGACCTCGCCGCGGGGCAATCAACCTTCATGGTCGAAATGGTCGAAACCGCCCAGATCCTCCACAACGCGACCAACCAGTCGCTCGTCATCCTGGACGAGGTCGGCCGGGGGACGAGCACCTTCGACGGCATGGCGATCGCCCGCTCGGTCGTGGAGTTCCTCCACAACCGGCGCGAAACGGCCGCGCGCACGCTGTTCGCGACGCACTACCACGAACTCACCGCGCTGGCCGATATCCTGCCACGCGTCCAGAACGCCCACGTCTCCGTCCACGAAGAAGGCGGCGAAATCGCCTTCGAGCACCGCATCGTGCCCGGCCCCAGCGACCGTTCCTACGGCATCCACGTCGCCCGCCTCGCCGGTCTGCCCACCGCCGTGATCAGCCGCGCCGAACACCTTTTGGCTGAATTGGAAGCGGGCGGCGTGGCCAACGGCGGCCGAACCGCTCCCGCCAAGCTTCAGCCCTCCCTGTTCGCGCTCGAATCGCCGGTCGAAGTGGCCCTCAAGTCCCTCGACCCCGATAGCCTGACGCCGCTCGAAGCCGTCCAGCGCCTCTATGAACTCCGCAAGCTCGCCCGCGATGGGGCGAAGCCGTGAGCGCGGCGCCCGCCGCGCGGGCGAGCCCGCCGAGCATCCGCATCCTCGCGCCCGAAGTCGCCGCCCGGATCGCGGCTGGCGAGGTGATCGAGCGGCCCGTCTCTGTCGTCCGGGAACTGCTCGACAACGCCCTTGATTCCGGCGCGACCCGGATCACCGTCGAAGTCGAAGGCGGCGGCCTCACCCTGCTCCGGGTGACCGACGACGGCCGCGGCATCCCGCCCGAACAGGTGGAGCTCGCCTTCGAACGCCACGCTACCAGCAAAATCACCGCCGTCGATGACCTCCGTCACGTCCGCACCCTTGGCTTCCGGGGCGAAGCGCTGCCCTCGGTCGCCGCCGCCGCGGACGTCGAGGTGGTCACGCGGGTCGCCACTGAGCCCGTCGGCGTCCAAGTGACCTACGTCGATGCGCGGCTCGTCCGCCGCCAGGCCAAGGCGGCGCCCGTCGGCACGTCCTTCTCTGTCCGCGACCTCTTC
>CAMAUF010000329.1 GCA_945861295.1 bacterium
GCGAACGTCGGGCAGCAAGCCCAGCTCCCAGAGCACCGGCAACAGGTCAGCGTGCGAAGGGGCCATGGCCAGCGGCTCGCCGAAGACCAACTCGTGCAGCTTCGCGGGCTGACTCGGCGGCGGCACACTCCAGACTGAGACGATGACGAGGCGCGCCGTAGCCGCGTTCAGGCCGTCGATAAAGCGCACAATGTCGCGAACGAAGTAGGTCACGTTCGCCACGACGCTGACGTCCCCGCGGACCGTCGCGGCCGCCTCGGGCCACGAACCGTCGATGGCACGCGCGTTTGTGATGCCCGCCTCCGCCGCTGAAGCCGCGAACTGCTCGCGCATCCCGGGCGAAGGCTCGACGTTCACGACCTCGCGGCAGCGCAGCGCCAGCGGCAACGAGACGCGCCCGGCGCCTCCGCCGATGTCGAGGACTACATCCTCCGGCAGGATGAGTTCCGCCAAGGCCGAAAGGTTGCGGTCGAGGGCGCGGCGCGGGTCCATCCGGAAGAAGGCAGCCCGGCGGTCCCAGCGGTCGCCGCCCTGGGCCTGGCTCCGGCCCGAGCGCTGGGCGATTGTCGCCTCGACCTTGGCGGCGTAGGCCTCGGCGGCGGTCATCCTTCGAGCCACTCGGCATCGAAGACGCGCGTGGCCGGACCGGTCATGAAGACGGAGCCGGCGCCGTCCCATTCGAGCATGAGGTCGCCGCCTGGAAGCGAATCGGTGATGCGGTCGCCGGTGAACCCGCGCAGGCGAGAGGCGGCGCAGACGGCCGTCGCGCTCGTCCCAGAGGCCAATGTAATCCCAGAGCCGCGCTCCCAGACGCGATGCTTGACGTGGTCGCGGCTCAATACCTGGACGATCTGGAAATTGACGCGCCGGGGGAAGAGCGGGTGGTGCTCGACCAGCGGCCCGATTCGCTCAAGCGGGAATGCGTCGGGGTCGGAATCGAGGTAGTGAATCGCGTGTGGGTTGCCGACACTAACCAGGGTGAGTTTCAGCGCCATGCCGTCCACCGTGATTGGCAAGTCGATGACCGGCCCGGCGCCCTCGACGTTGGCGGGCAGCGAAGCCGGACTGAAGCTCGGCGGGCCCATGTCGACGCGCGCGCCCGTCACGACGCCTCGCCCGTCGCGGACCAGCGCGAGTGTCTTGACGCCGGCCAGCGTCTCCACCGTAACGACGGGCAGGTCGTGAGCTACCAGCCCCTCTTCGACTGCGTACTTGACGACGCAGCGGATGCCGTTGCCGCACATTTCAGCCTCGGAACCATCGGCGTTGAACATGCGCATCCGCATGTCGGCGACCTGCGACGGCAGCGCGAGGATGAGGCCGTCGCTCCCGACGCCAAAGTGACGATCGCTGACCCTCCGCGAAAGGTCACCCCAATCGCGATCCTCGCTCGCCGGCGCGAGATAAACGTAGTCGTTGCCGAGGCCGTGCATTTTCGTGACCCGCATCGAAGCAGTGTAGCGAACGGCGGGCCTGGCGTCGCTATTTCTTCGACCACGCCGCCCGCTTTGGCAAAAGACAGCGCCGATATTCGGGGCGCCAGCCCATCGACCTTGAGGTCGGGCCGAGTGAAGCGGATCGGCCGCCAGACTCATTCCCTATCCCTCATGTCCCGCGAACGAATACCGGATATGGTACTTGCACCCCTTGACGACCCCAAGATCTAGGGGTAACGTGCCCAAGTCGCCGTCGATAAATGCTAACTTAGGTACGCGACTTGCCAGTTATGTCGGAATGCTGACGAAGCACAATCGTTTCGTCAAGTGGAGAGTTCGATGCGCTGCCCGTTCTGTCAACATCGCGACACCAAGGTAACGGACAGCCGCTCGAACGACGATGGCATCCGTCGGCGACGGGAATGCATCGCCTGTGGCCAGCGCTTCACGACCTGCGAAATGGTGCAGCTTTCGGAGCTGCAGGTCGTCAAGAAGGATCAGCGGCGGGAGCCATTCAACCGCCAGAAGCTCCTCGGCGGCATGTGGAAAGCGTGCAGCAAGCGGAACGTCGCCCTGGAGCAACTTGAGGTCGCCGTCTTAGAGATCGAGGCGAAGGCGATGGCCGAGGGCCGGAGCGAAGTGCTGTCGTCAGTCTTGGGAGAACTGGCGATGGACACGCTGCGGCGCATCGATCACATTGCCTACATCCGTTTCGCCTCGGTCTACCGGCCCTTCGCGGACCTGGATTCGCTGAAAGAGGCCGTCCAGGCGCTCGAAGAGGGCCGGATCGGGACATACGAGGAACGGTCGTTGCAGCTCGCGCTGCCCGTAGAGGAGCCCGCCGCCAGGCCAAAACTGGAGCCTGTCGACCTGCGCGGCATTCGCATCCCATTCCACCAGACGGGGGCAGCAGGATGAGCAAGATTTGGGAACTCCATGCGACGCAGCACGCTGGCGCCATCCGCAGCACGCCGGAAGGGCACGCCGACGTCATGGGCCTGGTGCTCTCTGAAAAAGCCTACTTCTTGGTCGTGCGGGATTACCGTCCCGGTCAACTGATCGCGATGGTTGAAAAACGCGGCGTGGCCGATACAACCCGCGAAATTCTGGATCACTTCTCCGACCCGGCGGCGCTGCGCCTCTCCGCCGGCCGGCAGCTCGTCCCCTGCCGCGGCCTCGAACCCACGCCGGTGATCCGGCGGAGCGACGAAGTCCAGCGCCCGACACCGATTGTCGGAATCTGACGGCTTTTTGGCATCGCGAACATTTGTTCTTGAGCGCAACGCCCAGCGTGGCGAGAATGTACGTCCCAACCTCGAAGGAGCCCACCATGGTCACTCTCACCCGCAATGATTTTGCCGCCAGCCACGACGGATTCGACCCAGCCCAGCTTTCCGAAAACGCGCTTGTCGTCATGGAACGGCGAATCATGGCTCGGGATGACCACGGCGACCCGACCGAGACGCCGGACGGCTGCTTCCGGCGCGTCGCCCACAACCTCGCCGAAGCCGAGCGCCGCTTCGGCGGCACGGAGGCCGACCGCGCCGCGGCCGAGGAGCTGTTCTACCAAACAATGGCCTCGCTCGACTTTCTGCCGAACTCGCCGACGCTCGTCAACGCCGGCCGCGACTTGCAGCAGCTCTCGGCGTGCTTCGTCCTGCCCGTGCCGGACTCGATCGAAGGCATCTTCGAAGCGATCAAAAACACGGCGCTTATCCACAAGTCGGGCGGTGGGACGGGCTTCGCCT
>CAMAUF010000330.1 GCA_945861295.1 bacterium
GACGAGCACGAGCCCGCCAAGGATCGGCGTCGCTAATTCGAGGCCGCCAACGTCGATGAGCAGGCCCGCCACCGGAGCGATGACGACCCCGCCAAGCGAGACGCCCGTGCTCGAAAGGCTCATCGCCAGCGCGCGCTTGCGGATGAACCAACGCGTCATGATCGCCTGGACGGCGACGCCGCTCGACAGTCCGTAGGCGACCGCGAAGACGAAATAGACGGCGTAGAGCTGCCAAAGTTCTTCGACGAAGCCGATGAGGCCGCCGCTGATCGCGTTGATAACCGTACCTGCCGCCATAAAGCGAATCGGCCCGCCGCGGTCGATGATCGGGCCCGTCAGCGCGGCCGTGATGCCGGCGACGCAAAAGTAGATGGCCGGCGCCCAACTCACCTGGGTCGTCGTCCAGCCATGGTCCGCCTTGAGCGGCTTCAGGAAGACCGGGATGCCGTAATACCCGACGCCGACCCCGACGAACATCAACACGCCGCAAGCGACCGCGACGTACCAACCGTAGTAGACGCTCTTCGGCAGGATGCGGGCGGCGGCCGGGAAGCGAAGCGCGGGCGTGTCGGGCATGCCGGTCGCAGTCTACGCCGGGAGGGCCTACATGCGTCGCGCCCAGCCAGTCCGTAACGCGCACGAAACACCGCGTGCCTACCCTCATGGCGTGTCACCCGTCATCCGCGCCGCCACCGAGGCCGACCTCCCGCGCATCCACGCCATCTATAACGACGCCATCCTGACGACGACGGCGACCTGGGACGAAGAACCGTGGCCCTTCGAGCGTCGCCAGGAGTGGTGGCGCGAGCACGAGCGGGACGCCACGATGCCCGTGATCGTGGTGGACCAGCCCGGCTGCCCGGTCGCCGGATTCGCGTACCTCTCCTGGTACCGCTCGAAATCCGGCTACCGGTTCACGCGGGAGAACACGGTCTACGTCGACCCGGCGTTCCATGGCCGAGGGCTCGGGCGGGCGCTGATGATGGAACTGCTCATGCGCGCGATGGCGCTCGGGCTCCACGTGGTCATCGCGTCGATCGAGGCGACCAACGAAGCCAGCCTCGCGCTGCACCGCTCGCTCGGCTACGCCATCATCGGCACGGAGCGCGAAATCGGCTTCAAGTTCGGGCGCTGGCTCGACGCGACTTACATGCAAATCACCCTCGCCGAGTGAGGGCGCCCCGCGGGCCTGTTAGTCGGGCTCGATCGTCGCCGTCAAGCCGCAGCCTTCGAGGCGATCGCGGTAGAGTTCAGCGTGCTCCTTCGGGCAGACGATGACGCTGGCTTGGCCGTCGTTGTGGGCGGCGAGCATGATCTCGGCCGCCCGCTCGATCGTCAGCTGAGGGATAGAGCCCATGAGGGAGACAACGACGTGATCCATGCTGTTGTGGTCGTCGTTATGCAACATCACCCGCCAAGGGGGGATGAACCCCATGAGGCGCTCGAAATCGATCTCCGCGGGCCGCGTGATGGTTTCCGGCATAGACGGTAGTGTAGCCGAGGCGGGCTACGGCTTGCGGGCGGCGTCCTTGCCGGTCCCCGCGGCCCGTTGACGCTCCCGTTCGAGCAGCTTGTACCGCGCGCTAAAGCCGAGCGCCGGGAGCCCGAGGACGAGGCCTGGGCCCGGCAAGACGAAGAACGAGCCGAGAAACGCGATCAGAAAGAGCGCCGTCATCGCCAGCGCGCCGTTCGGCGTTTCCCAAATGAAGTGCCAGGGCGCCAACAATACTTTCATCGCAAGGTCCTCCCGCCGTCGACCGGCAAAATCGTGCCCGTGACGTAGCGGCTGGCCTCGCTGGCGAAGTAGATGGCCGCGCCCGTCACATCCTCTGGTGCGGCGAAGCGGCCCATGGGGACGTGGCTCTTGAGGATGTCGCCCCAGCGGCTGGCGAAGAGGCCGTCCGTAAATTCGGTCTCGGTCCAGCCTGGCGCGATGGCGTTGACGCGGACGCTGCGATCGACCCATTCGAGGGCCATCGACTTGGTCATAAGGTGGATGCCGGCCTTAGTTGCGCCGTAAACGCCGAGGCGGTCGAGCGGCGTGATCCCGCCGGCGGAGCTGATGTTGACGATGGCGCCGGGCCGCGCCGCTTCGAAACAGCGCTTGGCGAACTCGACCGCGCAGAAGTAGGTCCCGCGCAGGTTGACCTGGACCACGGAATCGAACTCCTCGACGGTCACTTGCTCGGCCCGTTTATAGAAGGGGCTGATGCCAGCGTTGTTGACGAGGACATCGACGGGGCCCAGGCGCCAGGCGTCGGCCATCATGCGGGCGATATCGGCTGGGTCGCCGTTGTCGCAGCGGCTGGCGAGGCAGTTCGCCCCGAGCCGTCGGGCCGCGTCCTGAAGCGCCTCTTCGCCGCGGGCTGTGATGATGACGCGCCCGCCCCGCGCGATGAACGCCTCGGCGATGGCGTAGCCAATGCCGCGTGAGCCGCCAGTGACGATCGCGGTGCGGCCTTCGAGGGAGAACGGATCGGGCATCGACAGCAGCATAGCGCGGGGCCGCCCTGCGAGCGCGTGCGCGATTGACGAGGAATGCGCGGAACGGCTAGCGTTTCACCATGGCAGCTTCATCCGCCTCTGCCCTTCAAGAAGTAGCCTGGATCCTCGAGGAGTTCCCGGCGCGGCTTCGGCAGGCGCGCGTGGCGCACGGTCTGGAGGCGGCCGCTCTCGCGTCCATGGTGGGAATTCCCGTGGCCGAGTTTGCGGAACTTGAATGCGGCTCTCATGCCCCGCGACCGACGGTGTTGCTGGATCTCGCGCGCGTCCTCAGCGTGTCCGTCGCCTGGTTCCTGGGCGAGACGGCCGATCCCTGCCGCAAGCCGTCGTCGCCACGGCCGGGCTCCTTGGCGGCGATTGCGGCGCAGGGGCCGGGCGCGCTGGCCGCCTATATCCGAGATCACCCGCCAGAAGTCGACATGGACGAATTTGCGCTTTGGGACTGCACGCTCGCCGACGGGCTCGACCTCGATGAATGAGGACGCCGCTCCGCGGTGAAATCTGGTGGGTCGGACTCGACCCAACGCTCGGCTCCGAACTGAGAAAAACCAGGCCGTGTGTAGTCGTGTCGGCTGGCGGCGTCAATCGCATGGCCGTACGCATCGTCATCCCAATGACGAACTGGCAGCCACGATTCATCGGCCATTTCAACAAGTTGCCAGTCAACGCGAC
>CAMAUF010000331.1 GCA_945861295.1 bacterium
CCAGGTAAGCCCGTACCGCGATTACAAGGGGTCGGACCTGGTGCTCTGGGCATTTGGCGGCGAGATGTATTCCACGGGCCTGATCAGCCGCGAGCCGACCAAGATGTACGGCACCTCGGCCTTGGTCCAATCTGGCTCCGCTGCCTCGACCGCGATCATGGGCGCGCTTTTCGCCGGCCGCTACCAGGGCGTTGGCCAGCACATCGACTTCTCCATCGCTGACAGCCACCTCGTCGGGGTCGACCGCCGCCACGCCACCGTGATGGGCTACCAGTACTCGGGCCGAAAGACGATGCGTTCGCCTGGATCCTTCCTCCGGCTGCTCGGCGGCGTCTATCCGTGCGCTGACGGCTGGGTCGACCTCGACGGCGGCGGCACCCGCTTCAAACGCGGTGCGCGCGAATTCCTCGGCCACCCGGCGTTCCTCGATGACCCAAAGTGGGACGAGCTCACGATCGGCATGAACGCCGAGGCGGTCGAAGAGTTCAACAGCTTCTTCTACGTCTGGTTGTCCGAGCACACGAAGCGCGAGATTTGGGAGGCGGCCCGTCGTGCCAAGATGATCTGCGGGCCGCTCTTCACCATCGATGAGGTCTACGACGACGCCAACTTCCGCGCTCGCGGCTTCTGGCAGCACGCCGAGACGCCCGAGCTCGGCGCGTTCGACTTCCCCGGGCGGCCGTTCCTCATGACCGAGACGCCGTGGGAGTTTCGCCGCCTGGCGCCGCGCTTGGGCGAACATACGCGCGAAGTCCTCACGGAGGCCGGCCTCGGCGGCCGCGATATCGACCAGCTCGTCGCATCCGGCGCCGCCCAGGAGGCGAACTGATGGCCAAGCTCCCACTCGAAGGCATCCGTATCGTCGACCTCGGCGGCGTCTGGGCCGGCACGTTTGCGACGCTGATCCTCGCGGACCTCGGGGCCGAAGTGATCAAGGTCGAGAATCAGTACATCTGGCAGCCCAATACGCGCGCCGTCCCGATCGCGCACCTGACCAAGGCGATGACCAGCTCCGGCGCGGGCTGGACGACCGGACTCCCGAACAACGAACCGGGCGCCCACCCCTGGAACTACCACCCGATGTTCGTCAGCCTCTACCGCAACAAGCGCAGCTTCACGGTCGACCTTCGCCGCCCCGAGGGCATCGCCATCCTCGGGAAGCTCGTCGCCATCTCCGATGCCGTCATCGAGAACAGCGCCGTCGGCACCATGGAGAAGCTCGGCATCACCTACGACTGGCTTCGCCAGCAGAGTGACGACATCGTCTTCCTGCGTGCGCCTGGTTATGGGCTGACGGGCGAGTACATGTCGGCGCGCACAATGGGCGCACACCTTGAAGGCGTGATGGGCCACCAAATCCTGCGTGCCTACCGCGGCGAGGAGCCATCGGCCAACAGCGGCATCTTCGCCGCCGACTACATCGCGGCGACCCAGATCGCGTTCGGGATCATGGCGGCGATTTGGCATCGCAACAACACCGGCAAAGGCCAGTTCATCGAAATGGCCCAAGCCGAGAACGCGGCCGCGATGTTCGTCCAAGCCTACATGAATTACGCCCTCAACGGCGTCGTCGAGGAAGCGATCGGCAACCGCAGCATCTCCGCTGCCGACGGTGAGGCCCCGAGCGGCGTCTATCCCTGCCTCTCGCCCGGCACGGCCGCGACCGCGGAGGACCGCTGGATCGCGATCACGGTGACGAATGACGAGGAGTGGGCCGCGCTCCGGTCGCTCATGGGCGACCCCGCGTGGGCGCAGGACCCCGCGCTTGCGACCGCTTCCGGCCGCGCCGCCGCACAGGACCTTCTCGATGCCGAGATCGCGGCATGGACGAAGGACTTTGACGACTACGACCTCTTCCATAGGCTTCAGGCGGCGGGCATCCCGGCCGCGCCCGTGCTCGAAGCCTCACGCGTTCTCGACGACCCGCACGTCCAAGCGCGCAACCTCTACCAGCCGCAACGCCTCGTGATGGACGACATCGGCGAACACAAGTACCCGAAGCCGCTCTATGACTTCCCCGAGTCCCCTGGCGGCATCCGTCGCCCGCCGGTCGGCTTCGGCCAGGACAACGAGTACGTCTACAAGGAACTGCTCGGCACCAGCGACGCCGAGTACGCCCGCCTCACGGCCGAAGGCCACGTGGCCACGGAGTTCGACGCGAGCGTCCCGTAATCGGTTGGCCGTCGTCGCAGCGTTTCCGGCACTTCGTGGCCTTCCCACAGGGGGCGCTCCGTGTCCAATAGGACCAGCTCCACAAGTGCGGCGCTGGTCCAGCATCTCGCGTCCTTGGCGGGACGGCGCTCGCCGGCGCTCAGGGACGGCGGCGGCGGTCGATGCTTCCTCCGGTACCCCATGGTGGCCGCTTGAGTTCCTGCGCTTCAGCGGGGTTTGAAAACGGATACGGCCGCAAGGATCACGACTATCAAGATGAAGCCTAGGATGATCGAGGCCACTCCCGGATAAACTAGCAGCAGGAGCATCCCGAAGAGCATCGCGACCGCGTAGAGGACGACTAAGAAGCCGAGCCAACAGGCCACGAGCGCGACCGGGACAAAGCAGAGTATCGCAAGCGGCCGAACTCGAGCCGTGAGATGGGCACCACCAGCGCTGAGTCCCAGGAGCATCAGAACCGGCAGGACCCTCCACACCGTATTGGATGTGAGGTCGTCTTCGATCTCGCCGTCCAACTCTTGCGGATAGTAGTGCGCCCCAAACAGCTCGGTAACTCTCATTGCTGCCATGGGCGGACCGAAGATCACGACGTGGACAAAATCCTTCCAGTCGCCCATATAGAATGGGTCGTAATCCCCGGATCTCCAGTCCAAGTAGACCTGATAGAACTCTTCACCTTCGCCGTTCACGTTCCAGTAATACGCCGGAAGTAAGTTCAAGAATACAAAAACTAGGAAGCCAACGACGCCTCCTGCAACCAGATAGAAGTTGTTCATTCATCGAACTCGAAAGACTAATCATTGGCCACCCGGATGGACGACAAGCAAATCATATCCGGTCAGCGGTCGCTTGCCTAGAGACCAACCGGAGCCAGACACCGTCGCTGGAATTCATGGAAGGCGGAGGGTCCCCTCCTTAAGGTTGTAGCTGAGCAAAGCAAACCCCTACGGGGAGAAGGGACCATGAACAGACTAACAAAGGCGATAGA
>CAMAUF010000332.1 GCA_945861295.1 bacterium
CACGCGCGATCCGGCAGAACTCGCCGCCGCCGGGCCGCATGGCGCCCAGCGTCTGCAAGTCGCCGCCCATCTGAAGCGATGTCCGGAAACCCATGATCTCGTAGACGCGGTTGATCTGACGCTTGGTCATCTGCAGCATCGGGCTGTCGACGTTCGCGATCCGTTCGGCGAAGGCCTCGGTGACCTCCGAGAGCTTCTCGATCGGGACAGCGCGGTTCGCCCAACCGAGTTCGGCCGCCTGCTTGCCGGTGACGCTGTCGCCCGTGTAGAGCAATTCGCGGACCTTGCGCATCTGCATGTGCCACGGGTGGTAAATGATGTCGACGGGCGTCATCGCGCGGACCGGCGGGTAGCCGATAATCGCGTCCTCGGCCACGAACATGAGGTCGCACATCGTCGCCAGTTCGGTGCCGCCGGCGAGGCAGTAGCCGTGCACCTGGGAGATGACGGGCTTGGTGCACTCCCAGATCTGCCAATAGCCGCTGAGCAAATGCTGCGGCCACTGGCCCTGGCCGGGGTGGATGGGGCCGACGTTGGGCAGCCCGCTGCGGGTGTCGATGTAGGAAGCGCCGTCCGGGATCTTCGAGATGCCGGAGAGGTCGTAGCCCGCGCTCCAAGCCCGGCCGGAGCCGCGCAGGATGATGACGCTCACGTCGGCGTCCATTTCGAACGTCTTGAGCGCGTCGAAGACTTCGGCGCGCAGGTTGTGGCTGAGCGCGTTCATCTTCTCGGGGCGGTTGAGCTGGATGATCGCGTGGCGGTCTTTCTTGAAGGTCAGGATGTCCAGGTATTCAGTCATAGCGCGGCCGATTCTACGCGCTTGCTGGCGCCTTTGGCGACGCCGCGCCAACCCCGAGGGCGATGCCGGGCGGGCGCGCCGTCCGCGAAGCCGCGGAGACGGCGTCGACGCTGCGCAGCGCCGCGCTGGCGTAGTAAAACACGACCACCAACGCGACCATCACGATCGACGCGCCGGCGACTGCCGCGGGCGCGCCGAAGGCTTCGGCGGCGATGCCGATGGGCACCGTCCCGAGCGGCGTCAGGCCAAACATCATCATCGTCAGGCTCATCACGCGGCCGCGGACGTGGTCCGGGACCAGCATCTGGATGGTCGTGCCGTTGGTCGTCTGAAAGATGTTGGCGGCGATGTCGGCCAGGAGGACGAAGAGCAGCGCCGCCGCGAACCACGGGCTGACCGCGAAGAAGAGGAGTAGGGCGCCGAAGGCCAGGAGCGAGCGTGTCATGGTCGCGACCTTGTTCCGGCGTTCTCCGCGGAACGCGACGATCAAGGAGCCAAGGATGCCGCCGATCCCGGCGAAGGCGTTGAGCAGCCCCAGGCCGCCCGCGCCCACGTCCCAGACATCCTCCGCGAAGACGACCAGCAGCATCTGAAACGGCATGGCGAAGATGATCGGCAGCATCGAGAGGAGCATCAACGCGCGCACGGGATGATCGTCCCAGACGTAGCGCACGCCCTCCTTGAGGTCGGCGAGGACGCTCTTGGCGATCTTCGGGAGGACCGTGCGGCCCGCGGCCAGACTCACGCGCGCCATGGCCAGCATCGCGACCGCGTACAGGACGACGGAGCAGAGGTAGACCCACTCGACGGCGAGCAGGGAGAGGGCATATCCGGCGGCGGCCGGGCCAGCGATGCGGGCCGCGTTCATGCCGCCCATGCTCAGGACCATCGAGCTATGCACGCCTTCGCGCCCGACGATGTCCATGACGATCGCTTGGCGCGCGGGCATCATGATGGGGAAAACGATGCCCATCATGCAGCCGGCGGCGACCAGATGCCAAAAGTGCAACGCGTCGGCGGCAAGCAAGGCGAAGATCACCAACTCGGAAACGATCAGCACGAGTTGGCCGGCCAGGACCAGCCGCCGCCGGTTGACCCGGTCGGAGATCACTCCCCCGAACGGGGAGACGAGCAGCATGGGCACGGCGACAACGAGGTTGATCAGCCCCAAGGCGGCAGCGCTATCGGTCAGCTTGAACGCCAAATACGAACGGACGACGAACTGCCCATTCATCCCCAGGAAGAAGATGATGTTGCTGACGAAGACCCAGCGGAAGTCCCGGTGCTGAAGTGAAGCGGTCGCGGCGCGCCAGCCACCGCTGGCCGGTCCTTGATACTCCCGTTCCGAGTAATTAGCCACAGGTATAGGATAGCAGATGGCGCGAACGCCTGGTGGACGTTGTGCCGATGGCAGTCATTGGCGCGAAGGCCGGGGCTACGGCTGTTGCGATTTGGCTGGGCTGGCTTTTCGTCGCCGCCACGGAAACCCTTGCCCTGGTCGAAATCGAAACGGGCCGGGCCCGGCCTTGATGACGAACTCTCCTGGGCCTTTACCCGGGGGCGGAATCAGCACACGAGGCTTTTCTGGGGCGGGGGCGGGCGGCGGCTCGGCCATGCGAACACTCCCGGGTATCTGTTCAGTTCGATATTACCACGATCAACGCAACGACTGAAAGCCCGACCTCTACAAGGTATGCGATGAGCTGTAGGTCAGATAGCCGCGCGAGCATCGCCAGGATGGGTTCGTTCGCTGGAAGCACCAGGTCGTCGTACTCCTTGGCTAACCAAACGGCGAGCGCGTCCTCCGAGTAAACGCGCCCGTCGACAAGAGCGGTGAACTCCGGACGGCTGGGAGCGAACTGGAGGCCTTTGGAGAAGTCGAGAAAGGCGGCGATTGCCGCCATCGTAAGAAACGCGATCAGTGCGAGCACGAGCATGAAGACGACGCCCGTTCCCGCATCATTGTCGAGGCGAACGAAGCCGGAGGCGATGGTAATACTGATCGCTCCGGCTGTCAGGTAGCCCCGAGACTTGGCCCGGAAGCCTTCGAAAGCTTCGATTTGCCTCCGCGCCGCGTCCTGGGCCTGTTGAAGTAAGAGGCCGGCGCCGGGAATGTCGTCCACGACGCGATACTACACCCGCCGGCGCTGGAGCCTTGGCTGCTGACCGTACAGCTACTCCGCCATCGACACCGCGAGGTTGATCATCGCGCGGACGCTGTAGCCGGTCGCGCCCTTCGAAACCCAGCCCTTGTCTTTGTCCGACATGTCGACGTTCGCGATGTCGAGGTGCACCCAGGGCCGCTTGTCCACGAACGGTTCCAGAAACTTCGCGCCGACGATCGT
>CAMAUF010000333.1 GCA_945861295.1 bacterium
ATCGTTGCCGAAACGTTGCCAGCCCTTCGCGCGCAGCGGCTAACCGCCATGGCGGCCGTCCAGCTCTCGGACGCCGTCGAGCGGCGCGATTACACCGTGCCAGGCCCGGCCGGCGCGCCGGACGTTGTGCTCCGCGTCCACACCCCGAAGGGCGCAAGCGGCCGGCTGCCCTGCATCTACTCGATCCACGGCGGCGGGTACATCCTCGGCACGTACGAAATGGACGACCTGCGCTTCGACAAGTGGTGCCCGCAGCTCAACTGCATCGGCGTCTCCGTCGAGTACCGGCTCGCGCCCGAGACGCCGTATCCCGGCCCGCTCGACGACTGTTACGCCGGGCTGAAGTGGGTGCACGCCAACGCGGCCACCCTGGGCATCGACCCTGCGCGGATCGGGATCAGCGGCGCCTCGGCTGGCGGCGGGCTGGCTGCTGGCCTCGCGCTGCTCGCGCGCGACCGCGGCGAAGTGCCGTTGAAGTTCCAAAACCTGATCTACCCAATGATCGACAACACGATCACGACCGTCTCCAGTTCCTGGGAAGTGCCGATTTGGCCGCCGAAGTCCAACCATTTCGGTTGGGCGGCCTACCTCGGGCCGCTGGTTGGCGGGGACGTCCCCGGCTACGCGGCCGCCTCACGCGCCAAGGATCTCACGGGCCTTCCGCCGGCGCTGATCATGGTCGGGGCGCTGGATGGCTTCCTTGATGAGGACGTGGAGTACGCGATGCGGCTGACGCGCGCCGGTGTGCCCACCGAGCTTAAGGTTTACCCCGGCGCGCCACACGGCTTCGACGGCATGATGCCGAGCGCTGGCGTCGCCCGCCGCGCCCGGCGTGACATGGAGGAGTGGCTCGCCCGCCAGCTCTGAGCGCCAAAGCGAAGGCTTCGCGAGCCAGAAGGAGCCCGCCATGATCGACCGGCCGGAAGTCGTCCAGACCAGTACACAGCTGGTGGCCTCCATCCACCTCACCATCCCGAGATCCCAGATCCAAGAGGTGATGGGCCGCGGCCTCCAAGAGGTCTTCGCCACTGTGGCTGCGCAGGGCCTGACCCCGACGGGTCCTTGGCTCACACACCACTACGGCATGACGCCGGAGAGCTTCGACTTCGAGATCTGCTTGCCGGTGCCGACGCCCGTGACGGCCTCCGGCCGCGTCCTGCCGGGCGAGCTCGGCGCGATGCGGGTCGCGCGGACGGTATATCGCGGCGGCTTCGAAGGGCTCGGCGACGCCTGGGGCGAACTCGACGCTTGGGTCGCCGCCACCGGCCTCGTCGCGGCGCCGGACCTGATCGAACGCTACCTCGCCGGGCCGGAGTCGAGCGATAACCCGGCCGATTGGCGCACCGAGCTGATTCGGCCCCTGCTCGCCGGGTGACGGCGCAGCCGGCGCGCCGCGCTGCGGCAGGCCACGGAGGAGGGACAGGGTGAGTGAGCCAGAGCCAACCGGGCTGACGACCGGCCGAGACGCCTTTGAAAGGCTCCGGCAGACCAACGCGCACGCGGCCGAGTATTGGAGCGCGCGCGATTTACAGCATGTCTTGGGCTACAGCCAGTGGCGCCGATTCGAACAGGCGATCGATCGGGCCAGGACGTCGTGCGAGCAGTCCGGGAACGACCCGGAGTATCACTTTGCCGGCGCCGGCAAACCGATCACAGGAGGCCGGGGGGCGGTGCAGGTAGTCCTCGACTACCACCTCTCGCGCTTCGCTGGTTATCTGATCGCCCAGAACGGGGATCCGCGCAAGCCAGAAATCGCCCAGGCACAGAGCTACTTTGCCATCCAGACCCGTAAGCAAGAACTGACCCAGGAGCTTGCCTCCGACCTCGAGCGGCTGGAGCTACGCAGGCAGGCGGGCGAGGAGTTCAAGGCCTTATCGGGCGCAGCGCGCGAGGCCGGCGTGCAGAACGTCATGTTCGGCGTCTTCCACGATGCCGGCTACAAGGGCTTGTACGGCGGCCTTGGGTCGGCGCGGATAAAGGAGCGCAAGGCGATCCCGGAGCGAGATAGTCTGATGGACCGCATGAACGCGACCGAACTCGCCGCGAACCAGTTCCGGATGACTCAGACCCGCGACAAGCTGGCCCGCGACCAGGTACAAGGGCAGCAGCGAGCGATCGAGACGCACGGGCAGGTCGGCCGGGAGGTGCGCGCCGCTATTCAGCGGATTGGCGGTGATCTTCCGGAAAACATCCCCGCCGCTGAACACATCAAACAGGTCGAGAAGCGCATCCGGGGAGCTGTGCCGAAGTTCCAACTCGATGACCGTGATGCCAGCGGCCTCCTGGGCGGCGCGCCGGGCGGAGTCGACGCATGACCGCCCCCGACACTGCACGCCAGAAAGACCCCGATGCCTGGTAGTGACGCAGTGACGTTGCCGCGCCGCGCCGCGTAGGATTGGCCTGCGGAGCGCCATCGGCGCGCTGCCGAGAGGAGTCGCCGTGACCGATCGTTCGCTCCCGCTCGCTGGCATCACGGTGCTCGACCTCGCGGACGAGGCGACGGTGTTTGGCGCGCGCCTGCTCGCGGAACTCGGCGCCCGCGTTATTCGCATCGAGGACGAAAGTGGCGACGCGATCCGCCGCCGTGCCCCATTCCTGCGCGCCGGCAAGCATGCGGCCGAGCCTGACGAGGCGCGTCGATTTCCGCTGGAGCGGTCGCTCGCGCACCTCTGGTACAACGCCGGCAAACACAGCGTGGCGCTCGACCTCACGACGGACGAATCCTGGGAGACCATCGAGCGGCTCGCGCTCGCCTGCGACGTCGTCGTCGGGCCATGCACCCCCAACCCGCGTGTGCGGACGCTGTTCGATCGACTGGAAAACACGGCGGACGCGCCAGGGATCGTCGAAACCGTCTTCCGGCGCGACGCCCCGGACGAGGTCGCGACCGACCTCATCGCGACGGCCGCGGGCGGCTTGCTCGTCCTCGGCGGCTATTCCGAGGACCCGCCCAACCATCCGAAGGGCGAACTCGCGTTTAAGCAGTGCGGGCTGGCCGCGGCCGAGGCGGCGATGGCCCTCGTCCTCGAACGCGCGCGGACCGGACGTTCCGGCCGGATCGTCGTCAGCCTCCAGGAGGCCGTGAACCTGACAACGGTCCAAACGGCGAACGCGAACTGGCTGCACT
>CAMAUF010000334.1 GCA_945861295.1 bacterium
GCGGCGGAAGTTATTGCGGCTGCCATACATCCGGACGAGCTTCCCGTTGCCCGTAACCCGAATGCGGGAAGCAGCGCCCTTATGGGTCTTCATCTTCGGCACTGTCTACTCCTGGTGCGTCGGCGCGGCTTCGGGAGCCTCGTCGTCGGCTTCGTCGTCATCGTCTTCGGTGTCGTCGTCGTCTTCGCCGACGACCGGGGCCGCGGCGGCCGCTGCCGCCACCAAGTCGTCGGAATCGTCTTCGACTGCGGCCGACGGCGTACCCGCGGCCTTGTCGAGCGCGGCCTGCCGGACGATGGCCGCAAGTTTCTTCTTATCCGGCGCGACGATCATCGTCATATGACGACCTTCGAGCATCGCCGGCTTCTCGAGCAAACAGATCGGCTCGAGGCTGGTAAGGACACGGTCGAGGAGGTTCTTCCCGATCTGCGGATGGGTGATTTCCCGTCCGCGGAACATGACCGTTACCTTGACCTTGTCGCCCTGCTTCAGAAGCTTCGCGGCCGTGCGCGTCTTGAAGTCGACATCATGGTCGTCGATCTTCGGCTTCATCCGCACTTCGCGGAGTTGCATGTTGACCTGGTGCTTCTTGGCCTCACTCTCCTTCTTGGACTGCTCGTACTTGTAGCGGCCAAAGTCCATGAGCCGACAGACGGGCGGTGAGGCGTTGGCGGCGACTTCGACAAGGTCGACATCGCGCTGCCGGGCCATTTGAATAGCCTCGACGGTGCGGATGACGCCGATCTGGCGGCCTTCCTCGTCGATCAGACGGACCTCTGGCACTCGGATCCGCTCATTGATGCGCGGATCAGGCGCTACGGGCTTCGGCGGTGTCTTGCTGCGTTTCCTCAAACTACTTCCCGAACGATGTTAGAACGAGGCGTAAGTGTAGCAGCCACGCTCGTTGATGTATATCGGGGCTAGCTAAAAAACGCTCGGCAGTTCGAGGTTTCCCGGACGCCCCCGATCCTTGCTAAACTCAGCAGCCGGAGGTGACTCATGACCCGAATCCCCACTGTTGAGGGCGTCCCAGGCTTCGCGGGCGTCTACATGCGTCATCCCGCGCTGTGGCAGGCGTTCCAGGCAAGTTACGGCACCCTCTGGGAATACGGCGAACTCGACGCCCTCGTCAAGGACCTCTGCCGGATCAAGTCCGCCCAGCTCCATGGCTGTATGTTCTGAGGCATGGCGCGAGCTGTTGCGGCGCAACAGCAAGGCATGGACGAGGAGATGGTCGCCAAGCTGCCTGTCTACGAAACCAGCGACCTCCCCGAGCGGATCAAGCTCGCCATGCGGCTGGTGGAATCCTGGGTGACCGCAGCCGGCCAATCCGTCGACGATGCGCTCATGGCGCAGCTGCGCGAGCACTACACCGACTCCCAAGTGGTCGAACTCGCGATTTCGATCGGGACGTTCGACTTCTCCCATCGATTCAACGCCGTCATGGGCGTCGAGCCGGTCCACCCTGGCACGTACCAGACCAACCACCTGGTCGCCCCCGCACACATGAAGGCGCATCTCGCCGCGCTGGGCATCCAACCGCCCGCCGCCCGAGCCTGACAAAGCTCGGCGGTTCGCCGAGACGCCCCGACTTTCCGGAGGTGAGACAATGACCCAAGCTGACGATCGCTTTGCGATTTATGACGTGTGCGTCAAGTACGCCACCAGCCTCGATGCCCGCGACTGGGAGGGCTTCCGTGGCATTTGGCTCCCCGATTGCGATGTCCACTACCCAGGGGATGTGCATCTCAAAGGCGCCGAAGAGGTAACCGCGTACTGCGACCGCGCCCTCAGCCGTTTCCGCATAACGCAGCACTTCCTCGGGAACCACCGGGTTTCGGTCGAGGGCGATACCGCGCGCAGCGTTATCGACCTGCAGGCGACGCACGTCTTCTCGGCCGAAGCCGGCGGCGCCATTTTTACCTTAGGCGGCACATACACTGACGACCTCATCCGCACCCCCGAGGGCTGGCGGATCAAAATGCGGACGCTGACGACCACTTGGACGGAGACATCGTCGCCCGCCTGACCACGCGATTCGTCCCTGGCATCAATCGTACGCGTCCCGGCGGTTGTCCACGGCCAGCACAGTGATCGTATCCGCCGAGGTCGTGAAGATGACACGCCAATCGCCGACTCGGATACGCCATTCATCACCCCGGCCGGCAAGTTTCTTAATGTCGACTCGACCTCCGGCAGCGTGCGTCCGAACAGCGTCCATCAGGCGTTTTCGCAGTGCACGTTGGAGTTCGTTTAGCGCCTCTACGGCCGGCGTTTCCCAGACGACGCGACTCACTCGTCTCCCAGAAGCTTGAGAAGCTGCTCGGTCGAGATGCCCAGGCCAGCACGATGCGATTCCCAGCCGCGTTCGATCGCGGCGATGGTCTTGGCCGAAAGGGGCTCGTAGTCCACCTCAGCGTTGATGAGCTGCTGCCAGAAGGGGTCGCCCTGGAGCGCGCAAACACCCGCCAGAGCGCCTTCGGCCTGACCGAGCAGTTCGGCCGGAATCGAGTCCAGGAGCGCGTGGAGAGACTGCCGCGAAGTCATCGCTCAATGGTCGAACGATCGCGATCCCGTGTCAATGCGCCCCAATGCCGAGGGAGGCGGACCGCCCGCTGGGGCCGTAGCGCCATCATGGGCGAGAATGAAGCCACTTCGCACATTGGAGCATCCCTTCCATGGCTGTCGCTGACTTCTCACTTGCGGGCAAAGTCGCCATCGTTACGGGCGGGAGCCGCGGCATCGGCCGCTCGATCGCCATCGCACTCGCCGAGGCCGGCGCCGACGTGGCCGTTGCCGCCCGCAAGCCCGAATCCCTCGAAGAAGCCGTCGCCGCCGTCAAGGCCACGGGGCGCAGGGGAATCGCTGTCCCGACCAACGTGCGCGACATGGCGGCGCTCCAGAACCTGGTCGACGAGACCAAGAAGCAGCTCGGCCGCGTCGACATCCTCGTCAACAACGCCGCCACGAACCCATCGTTCGGCCCCATCCAGAACATCGACGAACGTGCCTGGGACATGATCATGAACACCAACGTCAAGTCCCTCTTCTTTCTGTCGAAATTCGCCCGCGAAGCGATGGTCGAGCACGGCCAGGGCGGCGCCATCATCAACGTCAGCTCGA
>CAMAUF010000335.1 GCA_945861295.1 bacterium
CGATGGCGGCCCCCAAATGTGAATGGCGGCGCCAGGGCGAAAGAAGGGGGCGAAAAATCCGAGTCCTTGAATATGATCCATGTGCAAATGCGTGAGAAGGATGTGAATTTCGCCGAGTTCAGGCCCGATCGCCCGGCCCAAGGGGCGGATCCCGGTACCTCCATCGAGGATCAAGATCTGGCCGGATTCGCCGCGCACTTCGACGCACGACGTGTTCCCACCGAAGTGAACCGTGGCCGGGCCTGGGGCAGCAAGCGACCCGCGCGTACCCCAAAACCGCACTCTCATCGCTGCCGCTCCCAAAACATCGCTACCACGCCCAGCGCTACGCCCTGATGCCCGATCACCGGGAAAGCCGTCACTTCGATGGCATGCACCCGCCCGTCGAAGCCGGTGAGTCCCAGTTCACGGTGGAGCGGATGGCGCAAGGCCGCTTGGAAGGCCAAGGGCAACTCGGTCACGGGTATCGCCGAGCCATCACTTAATGTCATGTTGAAGACGGAGAGCATCTGTTGTACGTGAAGTGGCTCAGTCTCCTGAAAACGTCGGCCCAGCACTCGTTCCGCCGCTTCGTTGAAGAAAATCAACTCGCCAGCCGGGTCGAGCAGCCACACCGGCAGGGCTAATGTCGTCGCCAACTGACGGAGCAGGATGATCTCGATGGGTTGCGTCATGTCTCCTTCATTCTAGCGCGCTTGGCCGCCTTTTAGGGCGCAGCCGCACAGGCTCGGGGCTCAACGGGCCCGGCTCCCGCCGTCCACCGGGAAGACGCCGCCGGTGACGAACTTTGCGTCGTCCGAACAGAGGAACGCGGTAAACGCCGCGATCTCGCTGGCTTCGGCATAGCGGCCCATCGGGATGTTGGCCGCCGCCATCGCGTGCACAGCCTCGGGGTCGTCGGGATTCATGCCCCGCTCGAGCGACCGCATCATCCGCGTCTCCACGGGCGAGGGACAGACGGCGTTGACACGGATGCCCTCCTTGGCCCACTCGAGCGCGCCGCTCTTGGTCAGCCCGATGACCGCGTGCTTGCTGGCGCCGTAGGCGATGATCGTCGGCGTGCCGCTCAGCCCGGCCACAGAGGCCGTATTGACGATGGAACCGCCGCCGTTCCGCCGCATCACGGGGACGACGTACTTCATCCCAAGCCAAACGCCCTTGACGTTCACGGCGATGACCTTGTCGAACATCTCCTCGGGATAGTCCGTGCTCGGGCCGACCCAGCCCTCGATGCCGGCGTTGTTGAAGAAGGCATCGATCCGGCCGTAAGCGGCTACGGCAGACTCGACATAATTCTGTACCTGTCGCGATTGGGTCACGTCCGCGGGTACGGCGATGCCCTGCGAACCTGCGGCCACAACGGCGTCGATGACTTCGCCGAGGGCAGACCCCGAGAGGTCGACCGCCACGACCTTGGCGCCCTCTTCGGCGAAGCGGATGCAAGCCGCCCGGCCGATGCCTCCGGCTGCCCCTGTGACTACGGCCACTTTGCCTTCGAACCTGCGCATTCCGCACTCCTTACGACTGTGTGGGCGAACTGTAGCGGCGGGCGAGGCGTGGGGCCACCGCGCAGGCGCGCTCTCGTGCCTACCAGATCGCGCCCCCGACACGCAGCCGGCCGATCGCTTCCTCATCGAACCCGAGCTCGCGTAGGACGGCGTCTGTGTCGACGCCGTGCTCCGGCCCGGGGGCGGCGCCGGGCTCGTGGCCGCGCAGCGCGAACGGCATTCCCGGCGTTTGCCAGCCGTTGTCTAGGGTGAGGACGTAGCCATTCGCCCGCACTTGATCGTCGGCGAGCAGGTCCTCCACGCGGTTGATGGGCCCGACCCAGAGGTGCTGCGCGCGCATCCTTTGCAGCCAGTGTTCCCGAGGCTGGGTCAGAAACATGGCGTCGAACTCTTTCACGAGATCTCGGGCGTTCGTCCGGCGGAGCGCCATCGTCGCGTAGCGCGCGTCGTCGATGAGGTCGGCGCGGCCGACCTGCTCGCAGAACACCGGCCACATCGCCTGGACGGCCATGCCAAGCGCCATCCAACGTCCGTCGCCACAGAGGTAGGTGTTGAACATGGGGTTAGGCGGGTTGCGCCGGTCGCTGAACTCGAACGATTGCTTGAGGTTCGCGACCGCGCCGAAGTTCAACGTCTGCATCCACATCAACGTCTGCAGCTGTGACGTGCCGACGTATTGGCCGGCGCCGGTACGGTCGCGCTCACGCAGCGCCGCCAGGATGCCGAACGCAAGCATGGTCCCGGAGAGCACATCGCTCATGGCGCCCGGCGGGTAGTACGGCTCCTTGCCATCGGGCGAGCAGGTCATCAGCAGGCCCGCGTAGGCCATGCCGAGGGTGTCCTGGCAGGGGTCGTCGGCCCAGGGGCCGCGTTCGCCGAAGCCCGAGGCTCGTGCGTAGACGATCTTCGGATTCAGCGCGCGGACCGCCTCTTCGTGGGCATCGAATTGGAGCAGCGGCTCCATCATCAGGTTTGTGACGAAGACATCGGCCGATTTCACGAGCGCCTCGAACACCGGCCGCGCCTCGGCGTGGCGGAGGTCGAGGGCGAGGGCGCGTTTGTTACGGTTGCACACCGTCCAGAGCAAGTGCGGGCTGTCGCCCTGGCGCATGTCGACGCCATAGACGCTCTGGAGGCTACGCCCGTGGTCGCCCACGCCAGCCTTTTCGACCTTGATGACGTCGGCGCCGAGGTCGGCGAGCAAGGTGGCCGCGATCGGGCCTTGGATCCACATGGTGAGGTCGATGACGCGCACACCGGCGAGCGGGCCGCTGTTAGGCATGGTGAGGCTCCGGAAAGAAGTAAACGCGAGTATACGGGCAACGCCAGCGAGAGACGGTTATGTCCCTGATGGTCTAGGGACATCGCCTGCTGGCGCGGCTAGGGTATCCCCTATGGAAGAGCATTGATGGCCACCCGAAGAGGAACTCCGCTGGACTCCGCGCCAGCGCGAAGTGCTCGGACTGATCGAGCGCGGGCACACGAACGGCGAGATCGCGGATCAGCTGGGCATCAGCGTACAAGGCGTGAAGTGGCACGTCACCGAGATCCTGACCAAGTTGGGCGCCCCCTCGCGCGAG
>CAMAUF010000336.1 GCA_945861295.1 bacterium
GACGTACTGGATGTTGGTCAGGCCGATGGCGCCGAGCCCGAGCACGATTCGCTCCGAGTATGCGACCAGCGTGGCCTTCTCCTCGGCGTCCAGGTGTTGCGGAGGATACACGGCCATCGAATCGCCGGAGTGCACGCCGGCGGCTTCGATGTGCTCCATGATGCCGGGGATGAGTACCTGTTCGCCGTCGCAAATCGCGTCGACTTCGACTTCCCGGCCTTCCAGGAACTTGTCGATGAGTACGGCTTTGCCCTGGGCGGCTTCGATGGCGTGCGCGAGGAAGCCAACCATCTCGGACGGGTCTTGGACGACCTCCATCGCGCGCCCACCGAGCACATAAGATGGCCGGACCAACACCGGGTAGCCGATGGTCTGGGCTGTTTTGAGAGCGTCTTCGAGGGTAAAGATCGCGGCGCCGGGGGGCTGAGGGATATCTAGGCCTTGGAGGAAGCGCTCGAAGAGCCGCCGGTCCTCGGCAGTGTCGATCGTCTCGGCGCTGGAGCCGATGATCGGCATCCCGGCGCGCCGCAAAGGCTCGGCGAGATTGATCGCGGTCTGGCCGCCAAATTGGACGATGCTCGGAGGCGCTTCGTCGCTCCCGCCCCGTTCGTTCTCGAGGATGTCCCGGACGCCCTCTTCGTCGAGTGGCTCGAAGTAGAGCCGATCGCTGGTATCGAAGTCCGTCGAGACCGTTTCCGGGTTCGAGTTCGCCATGATGGCCCGGTAACCCGCCGCTTGGAGCGCCCAGGCTGCGTGGACTGAGGCGTAGTCGAACTCGATGCCCTGCCCGATCCGGATGGGGCCGCTGCCGATGACCAGCGCGGCAGATTGGCCCTGTGGCTCGGCCTCGTTCTCGCTTTCGTACGTGCTGTAAAAGTAGGGCGTCGCCGCTTCGAACTCGGCCGCGCAGGTGTCGACCATCTTGTACACGGGCCGGAGGTCCCAATCATGGCGGTGGGTTCGGATTTGCTCGGGCAGCCGATCCGCGAGTTGGCCAACCATCTCGTCGGAGAATCCCAGGCGCTTCGCGGACCGAAGCAGGTCCGGGTGGAGCGGTTCCTCGAGCAAGCGCCGCTCCATCGCGACGATGTTGTGCAAACGTTCGAGGAACCAGGGATCGATGCTGGTGGCCGTGGCGATGTCCATGACGGACCGGCCGGCACGGAGCGAGGCCATCAGCGCCCACACGCGTTCATCGGTCGCGGTAAGGTCGATCGCGCCGCCGGCCCGCCACTCAGGCTTCTGCCAGAGCAGCGAACGCCCGCCGAATTCGAGCGAACGGACAGCCTTGATCAGGGCCGCTTCGAAGGTGCGGTCGATCGCCATGACCTCGCCCGTCGCCTTCATTTGCGTCCCGAGCGACCGATCCCCGAGCGCGAACTTGTCGAACGGCCAGCGCGGGATCTTGACCACGCAGTAATCGAGAGCCGGCTCGAAAGCGGCCGTCGTTTTGCGCGTGACAGCGTTCGGGATCTGGTCGAGGGTCTTGCCGCAGGCGATTTTCGCGGCCACGCGCGCGATCGGGTAGCCGGTCGCCTTGGAGGCCAGCGCGGAGGAGCGCGAGACACGCGGATTGACCTCAATGACGTGGTAGGGCAGGCCCTTGCGCGGGTCGCCCTGCCAATCGCGGATGTCTTTGCGTGGGGCGAGCGAGAATTGGACGTTGCAGCCGCCTTCAATGCCCAATTCCGTGATGATCCGGAGGGCGGACGAACGCAACATCTGGTAGTCCTTGTCCGTCAGCGTCTGCGAGGGCGCCACAACGATGCTGTCGCCCGTGTGGACGCCCATCGGGTCCAGGTTCTCCATGTTGCAGATGGTGATGCAGTTGCCAGCGCCATCCCGCATGACTTCGTACTCGACCTCTTTCCAGCCGAGCAGATTCTTCTCGATCAACACCTGCGTGATAGGGCTGGCAGCCAAGCCGGAGCCGCCGATCCGGGCGACGTCTTCCATCGTGAACGCCATACCGCCGCCGGTGCCGCCGAGCGTGTAGGCGGGCCGGACCACGATCGGCAGGCCGATCTGGCGCGCCGCCCGCAGGCAGTCGTCCACGGTGTGGCAGATCTCGCTTTCAAGGACGGGCTCGCCGAGCTTGGCGAGCAGGTCGCGAAAGAGTTCGCGATCCTCCGCGCGCCGGATCGCTTCGAGCGGGGTGCCAACGACGCGGACGTTGTACTTGTCAAGGATGCCCGCCGCCTGGAGCGCGATGCCGAGGTTGAGCCCCGTCTGCCCGCCGAGCGTGGGCAGGATCGCCTCTGGTCGCTCGCGCGCGATGATGCGCTCGATCACGGGCACGGTGAGCGGTTCGATATAGACGGCGTCGGCGATGTCGAGGTCCGTCATGATCGTGGCCGGGTTCGAGTTCACGAGGATGCTGCGCACGCCCTCTTCGCGGACGGCCTTGCACGCTTGCGTGCCCGCGTAATCAAATTCCGCGGCCTGGCCTATGACGATCGGGCCTGAACCCAGGATGAGGATACTCGCGGGTTTCATTGCGGGGACCTCCGGAACGGCCGCGCGGCCAAACTGCGGACTGGGCGCAGGGTGAAGGCCAGCAGCGTGAACGGGGCCCAGACGAGGTCGGCGCGTTCCGCCAAGAAGAGCGCGGACGCCAGCGCTCCGGCGACGAACCCGACCACCACGGGCACGGTGAAATGATCCGCACGCGTCCGCTCGTCCCGTAGGAGGAGGATCCCGATGATCGCGAGGAGCAGTCCGGAAATCGCAAGCATGACGGAGAAAGCGCGGGCGAGGTTGGCGCCGGCCTCGCCGGACACCACGTCCGAGGCGAGGAACGACACGGCGATGAACACGGCCGCCATCGTCCAAAGGATGGTTGCCAAGCCGAAGAGCAGGTCTGGCACGAACGTCGGCCGTCGGCGCCTGATGACCTCATCCTGGAGCAACGGTGCTCGAGCGCGGCGTGGCGGCTGCCCGCGGTTCGCTGCCATCATGAAAGCGGGAGCTCAAACGTCATTTCGGGGTTCCGAAGCGGCACCATCGCCCCGATGGAGGAAAGGAAGCTGAGCGCCGGTTCGTTGTTGTCCGGGAGGCGCCCGCGGATGCGCCGGTAGCCCCG
>CAMAUF010000337.1 GCA_945861295.1 bacterium
CGCAACCGCAATCCGGAACAGCGCATAGCCGCGCAAGGCTGGCCGTCCTGCGCCTTTGGCCGCCTCTTCTCGCCAATCCCGCAATCCTGGGGTCGCCAAGGCGGCCTGATATGCCGTCACGGCCGCCGGAAAGTCACCCTTCAAGAACAGTTCGTCGCCATCGAGGATCGCGTGGATAAGGTAGACCGGCTCGTCGGGCTTGCTCTCGCTCAGCGTGAATCGCCCGTCCACCACGGCGTACGTCGCCGTGGCGGTTCGCGCCGGACCCGCGCCCGCCGAGGCGAGCGTCCCAGAGTGGACCACAAGCTTGGCGGCTCGGCCCGCGCCCGTGACCGTGACCCGGTCGGCGTTATCGAATCCAGGCGCGCTGGTCCCGACATCGCGCCAGGCCGTGCCATCCCACGCCTGGACTTCGTAGCGGCTTAGACAATTCGCCCCTCCGCAGGTCGTCTGGAGGTAGGCGATGTCGAGCCGCCCGTCTCCGTTGAAGTCTTCGACCACCACCAACGCGGCCCCTCGCGGGGTCAGGTCAACGTCTCCGATAGTTGGGAAGGTCTCCGTCGCGGCACGACCGGAGCGCTTGAGGAGGATCAGGCCTGGGCTTGGATTGTCGCCGGCGGCAGATACCAGCAACACGGCGACGTCGTCGGACTTGTCGCCGTCGAAGTCGCCCTGGTAACAGGTCACGACGCCCCATTTTCGCTTGAAGGCGGACGTGCAGAGTTGGCCGCCCGCCTTCAAGAAGGCGTCGGCGCCAGCCCGAGCTTCGCTTGCGTCACGGGGCCGCGCCGGCACGGGGTCGGGCGTTGACGTGGGCGAGGGGGTCGCGCTCGGAGTGCCGGCGGTCGTCGCAGCGGGCGAGGCCGTGGCCACGGGCGTGGCGCGCGGCGACGCCGAGCCCCCGCCGGACGAACATCCGCCGAGTCCCACGCCCGCCACGAGAAGCAGGGCTATCGCGCCTCTAGGTACTCTTCGGCCGCCCATCCTTCTCCATCCACGCTGGACACACGCCACCAGCGAAGGCCATCGCCCGATTGCGGTCCCGCTTGCACGACAAGCTCGGTCCCGTCCCGGAGACACGTTATCGCGGCGCGATCAAGCCCCGGCCCATCGCGCACTCTGAGGCAATCCCCCGTACCGGCGACCACGACGCGTTGACTTGGCCTGAACTTACCAGCGGGCGTCGCCGCCGGCGGCGTCAGCCCCTGGACGGTTTCGAAGGCTGTCGGCGTGGTAGCCGCGGCGGGCGGCGCGGTCGGCGTCTCCAGGCCCGTCACCGTCACCGCCTCATCGACGGCCCGCCGCGCCGAATCGTCGCCCCCGAAAAGCCATTCCGCGACGACGATCACGACCACGGCCACCGTGACGGCGACTCCGCCGGCCGCCGGCACATACCAATACTGCGCGATCCTGCGCCGCCCGTAGATTTTTGGCAACGGCTTTTTGGGCGAGCCGGGCCCCTCGCCGGGCGGTTCGTAGCGCCGCGGCGGCACCGGCCGGTAGTCCGACTCCAACGGCGCGTGGGCGCGGGTCGCATCGGCCAGCCCGGCCCCGATCACCGGCTCGCCGGGCGGCGGGAGCGGACGGATCAACCGCGCGGGGGCGCGGGCCGGCTCTGGTTGCGCCGGTACCCCGGGTTCGGATGGAAAGAGGATGACTGCCCGGTCGTAGGCGATGGCCTTGGGTTCGCGCGCGTGTTCACCTTCGGTCGTGCAGCCATCATTCCGCACCCAGCAGGCCGGGTGGAGCATCACCTCGCAGCCTTCACACCGCAGGACGGCCTCGCCCGGGATGAACGAGCGGTCGCACAGCGGACAGTACCGTTGCTGCACGGGAGCCATAGCTTCGCCCCAAGGCGCCAACCTCACCCCCGCACGGGACGCCGTCACCATCATCCTCTACCGACGCGGATGGGGCGAGAAAGGTTCCCCGGCGAGCACGACATCGAGCGCGGCGACGAGTTCGGCCCGCGTTGGGTACGACGGCGCTGCCCCGGCGCGGGTGACGGAGATCCCGGCGACGGCGCTCGCGAACCCGACGGCGGCGCCGACCGTGGAGCCTTCCGCCAGAGCGACGGCAAGCGCCCCGCAGAAGGCATCGCCAGCGCCGACCGTATCGACCACAGTGGCGACGGGGAAGACCGATGTGGCCCCATTCTGACCGGCCGACCAGTAGACCGCGCCTTCTGGCCCCAGCGTCACGACGACGAGCGAAGGCCCGTGCGCCGCCAGCGCTTCCGCCTGTTCCGTGGGGCCAGCCAATCCCGGCGCCAACGCTTCCGCCTCGACCTCGTTGACGACGAGGACATCGAGCAACGGCCAAAGCTCATCGGGTATCGCTCGCGCTGGGGCTGGGTTGAGGATGACGCGGCCGCCGGCGTCGTGCACTATCCGCGCCGCAGCGATGACCGCCCACATCGGCGACTCGAACTGCGCCAAGAAACAGTCGGCGCTCGCCAGGGCCGGCCGGGCCTCCTCGATGGCGTCGAGCGGCAGGGCGAGGTTCGCGCGCGGCGCAGCCAAGATCGAGTTGCCGCCGCCGGGCAACACGATCGGGACGGCTATGCCTGTACCGACCGTTTCATGGACGGAGAGGTTTCCGACGTCCACCCCATCCACAAGGAGAGCCCGCCGCAGGACTTCGGCCAAAGCATCGGCCCCGACGCAGCCAATGACCGAGGCACGCGCGCCGAGCCGCCGGGCCGCGATCGCCTGGTTCAGTCCTTTGCCGCCCGGGAACAGGCCCACAGAATCGGCGAACAGCGTTTCTCCGGGCAGCGGTAGACGCGGCATCTGGAACACGAGGTCGACCGTGCAGCTCCCCAGGACCACGACATGCGGCGCTTGAGACATCGCCGGATTGTAGCGAACTCGCGCCGAGCCTGGCGAGGCGCGTAGATCGGCCGAAGCGTACCCTCCGCGGATGGTCATCCGGGTGCTCGGCCTCAACGGCAGTCTGCGGCAGGGAAGCACGGCCGATCGGGCGTTGCGCTTCGCGATCCTGGCCCTCGAAGAGGCCGGAGCGCGCTGCGAAACCTTCGAAATCGGCGGCCTTCCGCTCTTCGACGGGCGTCC
>CAMAUF010000338.1 GCA_945861295.1 bacterium
CTGATCGGCTTCCCGTTGACCTGGTTCGTCCAAGGCAAAGTGAGCAAGAGCGCCAGCGCTGGCCGCGTCCAAAGCGTCGCCCTACGCCTGATCGTCGAGCGCGAACGCCTGATCCAAGGATTCACGGCCCAGGAGTACTGGTCGATCCACGCGCTCCTAGAGAAGGACGGGCAAACCTTCGAAGCGGAGCTGTCCAAGCTGCCGGGCGCCGCAACGGGCACGGCGCTCAAGCCGGGCACGGCCGAGTTCCGGCCGGCGATCGCGGACGAAGCCTCCGCGCGCGGGATCGTCGCCAGCCTCGGCCGCTCCGCCTTCTCGGTCACGACCGTGAAGAAGGGCGAGCGCTCCGGCTCGCCGGCGCCGCCATTCACCACCAGCACCTTCCAGCAGACCGCCAACAACCGGCTCGGGATGACCGCGTCCCGGGCGATGGGCTTCGCGCAGGAACTGTACGAGGGCATCTCTCTCGCGGGGCAAGGCCCTGCCGGCCTCATCACGTATATGCGCACCGACTCGCTCAACATCTCCCCAGTGGCTCGCGGGGATGCCCGACGCTTCATCGCCCAACGCTACGGCGACGCCTTCGTGCCAGCTAAGGAACGCATCTACCGGACACGCGCGAAGGGCGCCCAAGAAGCGCATGAAGCGATCCGGCCGACGGACCCGAGCCGCACGCCCGAAAGCATCGCCCGCTCGCTGACGCGCGACCAGCTCCGGATTTACACCCTCATCTGGCAGCGATTCATGGCCAGCCAAATGAGCGACGCGCGTTACGCGACCGTCGCCATCGAGGTGGACGCGCGCGAGGGGACGGCCCGGCGCGGGACATTCAGGGCCGCCGCACAGCAGCTTCTGTTTGCCGGCCACCTCGCCGTCTACGGCCGCGACGCGACGGACGAGGCCGACACAGAGGCCGAGGCCGAGCGCGCCCTGCCGGAGCTGAAGGAAGGCGACGCCCTCGGCGCGCGCACGATCGACCCTCGCCAGCACTTCACCGCGCCGCCGCCGCGGTTTACCGAGGCCTCCTTGATCAAGTCGATGGAGGAGCGGGGCATCGGCCGCCCGAGCACCTACGCGACCATCGTCCAGACGGTCCAAAAGCGCGACTACGTGACCAAGCAGGGCCGCGCCCTCGTCCCCCAGGAGCTCGGCTTCCTGGTCAACGACCTCCTGGTTGAACACGTCAGCCGCTACGTCGACGTTGGCTTTACCAGCGAAATGGAGGAAGAACTCGACGAGATCGCCAGCGGCACGCGCGACTATCTTTCGGTCGTCCGGGACTTCTGGGGCGGGTTCGAGAAGGACGTCGAAATCGCCAAGACCGCGGCCGAGAAAGTGCAGGAGGAAACGGACATCCTTTGCGATGTCTGCGGCGAAGCCAACATGGTCATCAAATGGGGCCGCAACGGGAAGTTCCTCGCCTGCCCGCGCTTCCCCAACTGCCGCAACGCCAAACCCCTGACCGAGGAAGGCCAACCGGCCCCGATCACGACACCCCAGCCCAGCTTCTACGCGTGCCCGAAATGCGGATCGGGAACGGTCCAAAAGACCGGCCCCTACGGACCCTACCTCGATTGCGTGAACCGCGAGGCGACAGGCTGCACCTTCCGCGCCAGCGTGCCGGTGGGGATGGAATGTCCGGAGGAGCCCGGCTCTGGCGAGCTGGTCGAAAAGAAGTCGCGACGCGGCGCCTTTTTCGCCTGCTGGAACTACCCCAACTGCAGTTATACGACCAACAGCCTCGATCCGGACAAGATGACCAAGCCCCGCACGGCCGAGGAGCGGGCCACCGGCAACGCCAAACTCCTGGAGCGGAGCGCGCGTGGCAAGGCCGCCTTCGCCTCCCGGAAAGCGAAAGCCGGCATGCGGCGGGCGAGCTGACCCCTGTTCCCACCGCGCGAAAGGACGAACGTCGAAGCGATGGAGTTAACGCATCCCATACTCGGCCGGCCGGTGGCGAGCTACCGCTATAGCCTCGGCCGAACGGATAGTTGGTGGGCCGCGGCGCCGCTCGGCCTGCTCGCTGGCGTCATCCTCACGGCGCTCCAGCCCGACGCTACGACCGCGCGATTGGTCATCACTTGGGCTGCCGTGGCGGCGGCGGCCGCCTTCTGGATCTTCTACGCCATCCGCGAACGGTGGCTCAAGCGCCCGCTCGAAGTGTTCGAAAACGGCCTCATCTGGGCCGACGGCGACTCGCACGTTGAGGTGCTGTTCCACGAAATCAACGACATCCAGCTCGCCCACCGCCGCCATATCTCGAAGCCTTGGGCCCAGGAGACCTGGTGGATCATTGAGGCGAACGACGGGACGGCGTTCGCTCTCGGCCCGACGCTCCGTGACCATCGCGAGGCCGCCCGCTGGATCGCCCTGAGGGCCGCCGACACAGATGTCGCGGCCCCGCGCGCCCTCGTTCCTCCGTAAACCACGAGCGGGCCGACCGAACGCCCGCGGTCCGTCCTGGGGCGCCGATTCCAGCGGCCCTTAGCGGTACGGCGCGTCTGCGGCGGCGCCAGAGGCGTACAGCGCGTCGACAGCCACCCGCGCAACGCCGAAGGTCTCTTCGAGCACCGTGCGGGTGTCCTGGCCGAAGAGCGGCGCGGGCCCCTGAATGGCGCCCGGTGTCCGCGAAAGCCGCCAGGCGATGCCGTCGTGGGGGTATGCGCCCATGGCGGGGTGGTCGACGGTCTCGAAGTAGCCTCGGAGCCGGTAGTGCGAGTCGGCGACCAAGTCCAGCGCATGGAGCACGGGGGCGGCCGCAATCCCCGCGGCCTGCAGGCCAACCGTCGCGTCGTAGTCGGAGCGCCCGAGCGTCCACGCCATGATCGCCGCGTCGATTTCCAGCGCCTCTTCCTGGCGAGCCTCCACCGTCCGCAGCCCGCGGAGGTGGTCCGTTTCGAGCAGGTCACAGAGCGCGTCCCACTCGCCCTCCGTCCGCACCGCGAGCGTGACCCAGCGGTCGTCGCCATCACAGGGGTAGCAGCCGTGGGGCGCCAGGTCGGGATGGCGGTTGCCTTTTGGGGCCGGCGCCAGGCCGAGCGAATGCGCCGCAAACTGTTCGCCAATCAGCGA
>CAMAUF010000339.1 GCA_945861295.1 bacterium
CCTGGTTGCGCTGGTACGCGGATGGCTTGCCGGCGAACCCGGCCGCCTGGATCCTGACCACGGCGCGGCGGAAAGCGATCGACCGTCTCCGGCGGGCTTCGTTGCACGTCCAAAAGGCGGCCGAACTCACCGCTTTCGCTGCCCTCCACGCGCGGGAGGGCGCCGCGCCCGAGGACGATTCAGTGATCCCCGATGACCGGCTCCGCCTGATGTTCACCTGCTGCCATCCTGCCCTCGCGATGGACGCGCGCGTCGCGCTCACGTTGCGCACCTTGGGTGGGTTGACCACCGACGAGATCGCGCGCGCGTTTCTCGTGCCGGAGGCGACGCTTGCCCAGCGAATCGTTCGCGCCAAGCGGAAGATACGCGACGCGGGCATCCCGTTTCGGGTGCCGCCTGACGAACTCTTGCCGGATCGGCTGGCAGATGTGCTGGCCGTGATCTATCTGATCTTTAACGAAGGTTATTCCGCCTCGGCCGGAGCGGCGCTCATCCGGGCGGATCTTTGTGAAGAGGCGATCCGCCTCGGCCGCGTGCTGGTGGGCCTTATGCCCGACGAGCCGGAAGCGCGCGGATTGCTCGCGTTGATGATCCTGCACCACGCCCGCCGCCGTGGCCGCACTGACGCCGTTGGCGACCTAATCTTGCTCGAAGACCAGGATCGGTCGCTCTGGGACCGCGTGGCGATCGCGGAAGGCGACAGTCTGGCGATACGGGCGTTGCGAGCCGGCCGCCCTGGCCCGTACCAGGTTCAGGCGGCGATCGCGGCTGTCCACGCGAACGCGCCTACTTCGGCGGGGACCGACTGGCGCGAGGTGGCGGGCTTGTATGGGATCTTGGCCCAGCTCAATCCGTCGCCAGTGGTGGAGCTCAACCGGGCGGTGGCCGTGGCGATGGCCGAGGGGCCGGCGGCTGGGCTGGCCCTTCTCGACGACGCCCTGGAGCGTGAGTTGGTCGAGTACCACCTCTTTTACGCCGCCCGCGCCGACCTGCTTAGGCGTCGCGGCTGCAATCAGCTGGCCGCGCTCGCCTACGCCCGTGCCGTCGAACTCGCCACGAACGATGCCGAGCGTCGCTTCCTGGAAAAGCGGTTGGCCGAAGCGACCGCGCGCATAACGGCAATGTCAACTGATCCGTAACCAACGGCGCTTGCCCACCTGGACGACGCTGCCTGGCGCCGCCGCCGCATCGGCCGCCGCCGCTTGGCCGTCGACGGTGACCGCGCCCTGTTCGAAAAGCCGGCGCGCCTCCCGTTTTGATGGCGCGACACCTTCGGCGACGAGGACATCGATCAGCCGCCGTCCGCCGGCGGCCACAACCGGCATCTCGTCCGGCGCCTCTTTCCGTTGGACGGTCCGTTCGAAGCGCGCTTGGGCCTCGCGAGCGGCTTCTTCGCCCCAGAACTCGGTCACGATCGTCGCCGCCAGCCGCTTCTTGGCGGCCATCGGCGCTTGGTGGAGTTCCGCGCGGATGCCCTCGAGCGCGGGCCGCGGGACATTGGTCGCGAGCACGAAGAAGTCCATGACGACCTCGTCTGGGATCGACATCGCCTTGCCGTACTGTTCGTCTGGCGAGTCGCCGACGCCGATGTGGTTGCCCTTGGATTTCGACATCCGTTTCTTGCCGTCGAGCCCGACGAGGATCGGCAGGGTCACGGGGACGTGAGGCTTCTGGCCGGCATCTTCCTGGATCTTGCGGCCGGCCATGAGGTTGAAGAGCTGTTCGGTGCCGCCGACTTGGACATCGCAGGCGAGTGCGTAGGCGTCGTACCCCTGCATGAGCGCGTAGAGGAACTCGTGCAGGTAGACAGCCTCGTCGTCGCCGAAGCGCTTGCGAAAGTTATCGCGCCGCAGCATTTCGGCGACGGTGAACTTCGACATCAGGGTGATGATCTCTGGGAAGGTGAGCTTGCCGAGCCACTCGGAGTTGTGCCGCAGCTCGGTCCGCGCGGGGTCGAGAATGCGCGCGGCCTGGTCGAAGTAGGTCGCCTCGTTCCGGGCGATGTCCTCCGACGTCAGCATGGGGCGCAGCTTGTTCTTGTCGCTGGGGTCGCCGATCAAGGCCGTGTAGTCGCCGATGAGGAAGATGCAGTGGTGGCCGAAATCCTGGAACTGCCGCAGCTTTCGCAGCGGCACGGTATGGCCCAGCGTCAGCGAGGTCGCCGTTGGGTCGATCCCGAGGTAGACGCGGAGCGGGCGGTCGAGCGTGAGCAAAGCGCGGAGCTCGCGCTCCATCTCGCGGCGCAGGGGTTCGTCGCCGTACTCGACGCCGCTCATCAGCACGGCGAGTTGGTCTTCAACGGGGGTCATGTTCCGGGTCAGTGTCATGTCACGCACCTTCTTCTGTTGCGGGAAAGGAGTGGACGCGAGGTGCGGGGGCGCGAAGCGCCCCTAAGCGTAGTCGACGGCGAACGCGCGACTGTTAGGGTCGCTCATACCAGCACCCTCCGCGCTTCGGCGACGTCGCGGCCGATTTGGGCCACAAGTGCTTCGACCGCCTCGAACTTCTGCTCGCCGCGGATGCGTTGGACGATTTCGATCTCCATGCGTTCGCCGTAGATGTCGCCCTCGAAGTCCATCAAGTGGGTTTCGATCGAGATATGTCCGTCGTCGAAGGTCGGGCGGCGGCCGATGTTCGTCGCGCCAAGCAGGTGGTGGCCAGCGACGCGGGCGCGGGTGGCGTAGACGCCGAGGGCTGGCATGGCCCGGTCGGCGGCGACGGAGATGTTCGCTGTGGGAAAACCGATCGTCCGGCCGCGTTCGAAGCCGTGGATGATCGGGCCGCCGAGCGAGTACGGGCGACCGAGCAAGGAACTGACCCGGGCCATGTCCCCTTCGGCCAACGCCCGCCGGACGGCTGTCGAACTGTAGCGCTCGGAATCGTGCATCACGGCCTCGACCTGGATGACGTCGAAGCCGAGCGAGGCTCCGAGCGCGCGCATGCGTTCGGGAGTGTCCTTGGGGGCGCCGCGGCCGAAGGCGGCGTCTGGCCCGAGGACCATGAGGCGCATGCGCAGGAGTTCGTAGAAGCCGCGGGCGAGTTCTTCGGCGCTCACTTCGGAGAC
>CAMAUF010000340.1 GCA_945861295.1 bacterium
AGCCCATGGAAAGGTCGACGACGCGGACTTTGTCCGGCGCCCAGGGGCGGGCGGCACGGGCGGCGGGGTTGGCGACGGCGCCCGCTTCGACCCGCACCGGCGGCCCTGGCAGGCGCAGGGTGTGGCCGGAGGGCGTGACCATGTGGACGAAGAAGTCGCGGGCTGCCAGTTGGGGGGAATCGAGCACTTCCTGAAACGTCGGCAAGCCGGAGGTCGGGATGCGGGCTTGTTGGAGCTCGTGGAAGGCTTGCCAGCGGGTCTTGGTCAGAAGCCACGGCGCAAGGTAGTCGCGGTCGAACGTGCGGATGTTCGCCCAGCGGTCCGGGATCGTGGCGAAGCGGGCGTCCGTCGCGAGTTCGGGGTGGCCGATAACGCGACAGAGAGCGAGCCACTGGTTGTGCAAGGCGGCGTGGAGGCCGAGGTAGCCGTCTTGGCAGAGGCCGGTCATCTGCGTTGGCTGGGTCTTGCTGAAGCGGTCGCCGGCGCGTTCGCGGGCGGCGCCGTAGTACTGGTAGGCGACCGTGTCGTAGATGCAGGTTACCGCGACAGCTTCGGCCATGGAGACAACGGTCAGCCCGGCAGGGACAGGGGCGCCGAAGATCCCCGAGCCCCGGGCGATGGCGTGAATGGTCGCGAACAGCGCCGACATCGCCTGCGGCTGCGAACCGGGAGGCGCCAAGGGCTCTTGGCCGGGCTCGCCGACCGCGCTCATCCAGCCGCCCGCGGCGGCGAGCAGCAGGTCGGACCAGGGCCGAGCCTCCCAGGGGTTATCGAGGCCCCAGGGCGTCAACCAGACGACTGGCCGTTGGCGCGAAAGGGCGTCGATCGCGCCGCGATGAGCCGGCGTCACGGGCACGTCGGTGATCACGGTTGGGCCCGGGCCGACGGGCAGGGTCGCGGCGCCAAAGCGCGCTCCCTCGGCGAAGAAGGCGCCAGCGCGCTCTGGGTCGAGCGTCGAACCGTGGTCGACAGAGGCGCCGAACTGGCGCAGCAGCCAGCCGGCGTAGGCCGCCGCGACACCTGTGGAGACGACGGAGAAGGAGCGGTCCCTGAGCAAATCCATCACGAGCGGATTCTACGACGCATCCGCGTTCGTGGCGCGCGCGCTGTATCCTTAGGGCATGACGGAACCGATCGAGCGTGCTTTCGACTTGGTGGACGGGATCAATGGCGCTGATCCGTTCCGCTTGGTCGTCGATGGGGTCAGCCATCCCAAGGAGCTGATCCACGGCCAGATGGCGACCGCCTGGCTCGTCCGGCTGGCGCCGGAAGCTTCGCTGGCGCTGCGGCTCGCGGCCCGCGCCCACCACATCCGGCGCTGGGCGATCCTCCGCTCCGAGTATCCGGAAGGGCGGCATGGGTATCTGCGGTGGCGGACGGCGCTGCACGCCGTCCACGCGGCCGAGGCGATGGCCGTGGCGGCGGACGCTGGCCTCGGCGCGGAAACGGGCGCACGGGCGGCGGAGTTGGTCGCGAAGCGCGCTCACGCCGGCGATGCGGAGGCGCAGCTGCTCGAAGATGTGCTCTGTCTCGTGTTTCTGGAGACGCAATTCGGCGACCTCGCGGGGCGGTTGCGCCCGGGCGCGTTGCCGGGGGTCGTCCAGAAGACGTGGGCGAAGATGAGTGCCCGTGCGCGGGAGGTCGCCCTGACGCTCAACCTTTCGGAGTCGGACCGTCGCCTGATTGGGGATGCGCTGGCTCCGGTCCCGTGAGTTCGCGCGGCGTTGCGGGGGGGCTTTGGGAGTTGGTTAGGGGGGCGGAGGTCCTGCGCGACCACACATCCCCTTCTTGCAGAGTCGGCCACCAGCGGCGCTGTCGCCAGGGATCGAGAGCGCCGTGAGCGAGAGTTCGGGATGTAACGCGTAACGAACAGGGAGGCAGGGTACAAGAAGAGGAGGGACGGGGTCAGACCAGAACGGCGAGCCGAAGCGGCCCCGGGGCGAGCGCTAACGCCGGAGCAAAGGCGCGGGTGGCCCGATAGAGGGCGACGGGCTCGGGGATGCCCTTGAGGACAGCGGGTCCGACCTCTTCCAAGAGGATGCCGGGCAGGCCTGCGGCGGCCCGTGCGGCGGCCCCGGAAATCAGGATCTCGCCGGGCGCCGCCAAGTTACAGATGCGCGAAGCGAGGTTGACATCGTGGCCGACGATATCGTCGCGGCGTTGCATTTGGGTGCCCCAATGCACGCCCATCCTCACCCAGAGCGGCGTTTCCGGGTCGAACGAGGCCTCCTCGAAGCGTTCCTGGAGCCGGACCATGGTGTCGATCGCGTCGCTGGCGCTCGGGAACCAGAACAGCAGGCCGTCGCCGATCTCCTTGATCAGGCGGGCGCCTGGCGTCAGTTCAGCGTTGACGATCGCCTCTTGCTTGCTGAGGAGGGCCAGCGCCTCGTGGTCGCCGCGGAGGGCCGTGAATTCCGTGAACCCGGCGATGTCGGTAAAGGCAACGGCGCCGGTGAGGACGTTCGGCGTCTCGCTCACCGGGCCACCACCTCGACCCGCCCGCTCATGGTTGAAACAGCCACTTCGCAGTCGGTCCCGGTGACGAGGTCACAACGTGGGTGGCCGCTCATGTGCCGGAATCGCGGGTTGGGGTGCGCCTCCTTGGGTAGGCGGATCGTGACCCCGCCCGACATGGTCTTGACCGTGACGGGGTCGCGGCCCGCCCCGGCGACTTCGACATCTCCACTGACGCTGTGGACGCGGATTTCGCCCTTGACATCGACCAGGTTGACCGAGCCGGAGACCGTCGCGATGTCGGCCCGCCCGGCGTGATCGGCCGACGCGGAACCGCTGGCTGACTTGGCCCTGAGTTGTCCGGTCACCGAACGGATGGCGATCCGGCCCGACATCGTACGGAGGTCGGCGGAGAGCGCTTCATCGAGCGAGATCCCGCCCGAGGCGCTGGAGACGACGACGGACCCCGCGCGGCCGCGCACCTCGATCGAACCAGAGAGGCTCCCGATCACGAGGTCCGTGCCGGCTGGACAACGGATGGCGAGCCGGCTGCTTCCTCGGCCTGAGACGGTCACTTGCTGTTCGACCAGTTCAACGCTGATACGCCG
>CAMAUF010000341.1 GCA_945861295.1 bacterium
GCATCCACGCCGCCCAGGGGACGATGGCGGCGCTGCTGCACGCCGAGGCGACCGGCCGCGGCCAGCATGTCGACGTCTCGGCCCAGGAAGCCGTGTCCATGTCCCAAGAGACCGCGATGGAGACCTGGGATTTCCAGAAGCGGAACCGCGTCCGGACGGGCGCGCTCGGCCTCCTCCCGGTGCAGTTGCCCGGCGCAGGCGTCTACCCCACGCCGGACGGCTGGATCTCGATGCTCGTGATCGCTCCCGGCGGCGCGGGCTTCCCCGGCCTCGTCCAGTGGATGCGCGACGAAGGCATGGCGGAAGACCTCGACGACGAGCCCTACGCCTCCCTCTGCCAGAATCTCAACATGGCCACGATCACCCGCGTCACCGGCGACCCAGAGGCCGCGCGTGAGATCGTGCCGCAGCTCGTCCATATCAACGACATCATTCGCCGGTTTGTCGCTTCGATGCCGAAGCGGCAGGTGTACGAAGAGGGCCAAGCACGGCGTTTGCTGATCGGCATCGTTTCGGACCCGCGAGACCTCGCCGAAAACACGCAGCTTCGGGCGCGGGAGTGGTACCACTCTCTCGCGTTCCCGGCTCTTGGAGCCGAGGTCGAGTTTATGGGGCCACCGTACCGGCTCTCGGGATCGCCGACTGTGATCAGCCGCCCGCCGAACCTGGGCGAGCACACCGCCGAAGTCTTGGCGGCCCTGGAGGCAGGACGATGACCGCACGACCGCTCGATGGCCTGCGTGTCGCCGATTTCTCCTGGTTCGGCGCCGGCCCTATCGCTGGCAACACCCTCTGCTCGTTTGGGGCCGAAGTCGTCCGCGTCGAATCCCTCGCAAAGATCGATTCACTCCGCGTGGGCCACCCCTTCGCGATGAATTCGGATGGCACGTTCAAGTCCGGCTACAACGTTTCCGGCTACTTCAACAACTTCAACGCTGGCAAGCTCTCCATCCAGCTCAACTTGAACACGGAACAAGGCCAGGAACTCGCCTACCGGCTGATCGAGAAATCCGACGTCTTTCTCACGAACTTCACGCCCCGTGTCATCGATAAATGGAACCTGCGCTACGAACAGATCGCGTCGATCAATCCAGGTATTATCGCGGCCTACGCGCCGATGCAAGGCCTTTGGGGGCCACACAAGGACTTCCTCGGCTTCGGCGCCGTGCTGACGCCCGTCGTTGGCATTAGCGAGATGTCGGGCTTTCCGCATCGCCCGCCGTTCGGCGTCGGCACGAACTATCCCGATTACGTGATCAACCCGGGCCACACTGTGGCCGCGATCCTGGCCGCGCTGCGCCATCGGAACCGGACCGGCCGGGGCCAACAGATCGAACTCGCCCAGATCGAATCGGTCGTCAGCGTCCTCGGCACGGCCGTGCCGGACTATCTCGCCAACGGCACGGTGCAAACCCGCGCGGGCAACCGCAGCCCGATCATGTCGCCCCACGGCGCCTTCCGCTGCGCCGACGACCCAACTTCGACAAACTCGCCGGACCGCTGGGTGGTGATCAGCGTCCGCACGCTCTGGCCGGAAGTCTGCGATGTCCTGGGCCACCCGGAAGCCGCCACCGACCCGCGCTTCGCCACGTTCGAAGCCCGCAAAGCGGACGAAGACGCCCTCGAGGCGATGATCGGCACCTGGACGGCCTTATGGCGTGCCGAGGAGCTCGCGGCCGCCCTCCAAGCTCGGGGCGTGCCGGCTGGCGTCGTGCAAAACGCGCAGGATCTGCTCGACAAAGACGACCACATTCGGGAGCGCGGCTACTACCAGTACCTCGACCATCCCGAGACGGGCCGCTCCGCCTACGACGGCGTGGTCGCCCGATTGAGCGAGACGCCCGGCTACCACGCCGCGCCGGCGCCGCTGCTCGGCGAGCACACCTTCGATGTCTGCGAGCGCATCCTTGGCCTCAGCCCTGATCAGATCGCCGACCTCATGGCCGCCGAGGTGCTCGTTTGATACGCGAAGGCCTTTGTATAATCGCGCTCGTTGGAGGGCTGGGCGGGCGCGACGGCCATCGGAGCCTGCCGTGACCGCAGCGATCGCCGCCCCGCGCGGCCCTTCCCGGAGGGGAAACGTGAGTCTGGCCTGGATGCTTGTGCTGCTCGCCGGCGTGCTTGAAGTCGGGTTCGCGCTCTCGCTCAAGGAGTCGCACGGTTTCACGAAGCTGTGGCCGTCAGTCGCGGCGATGGCCTGCGGCGGAGCGAGCTTTCTCCTGCTCACGCTGGCCCTGAAGTCGCTGCCGGTGGGCACGGCCTACGCGGTCTGGACCGGCCTTGGAGCGGCTGGGACGGTCGTGGTGGGCATTCTGGTGCTGGACGAACCAGCGTCGGCCGGCCGCCTCACGTCGGTGGCGTTGGTGCTGGCCGGGATCGTCGGACTCAAGCTCTACGAGACGTAGCGGATCGGACGTGCGACGGCGTTCCACGTATGATCAGGTACTGAGGAGGGACGCGCATGGTTCAGCTGCTGCTACAGGAAGTTGACGAGCACGTGGTGCGAGGCCTCGCACGGCAAGCCGCGGAGCACGGGCGGTCACTGGACGAGGAGGTCCGAGAAATCCCGTCGCGTGCCGTCCGGGTCGATCGTTCGCGAGCTCGGGCGCTCGCCGCCGAGTTCCATGCGCGTTACCCGCGTCGTGAGGGCCCGTCGGGCCTGGACGTCCTTCAAAACGATCGGTCGCGATGAACTGGATCGCGTGCTCATGCTCCGGTTATGCTCGAAGGTATGGCTATCGAGGCGCCTGCCGAGATCCTGACCACGTACGCCGGTATCGGCCAAACGATCACCTGCACGCCAGGCCTGCAGGGAGGTCAGCCGTGCGTAGCGGGCACGCGGATGCGTGTGCGCACACTGGTTGACCTTACTGAGCGGGGCCTTGCGCCTGAAGAAATCGCCGCCGATTACGGAGGCCTTCACGCTCCTCAGATTTACGCCGCGCTCGCGTTCTTCCACGCCAATCGGGAGCAATTGCTGCGGGAATGGGCGGATTCCGACGGCGAGTCCGAGCGCCTGGAGGCCGAGATCCGG
>CAMAUF010000342.1 GCA_945861295.1 bacterium
CCACGAGGTTATCGCCCGAAAGATGCCGCCGGATGGCCGCATTCACAGCTTCGACGGTGAGCGCCGCCAAGCGGGCCTGCATCGTGTCGACGAAGTCGCCGATGCCATGCCAGCGACTGTCGAGGGCGTAGCCGAGCTGCTGATCCTGGGTCTTGGTCATGACGTAAAGGTTCTTGGCGAGGTACGCGCGTGTTGCCTCGAACGCTTCCGCGCTGAGGCCCTGGCTTATGAGCTGGCGGAGCTCGTAAAGGGCTAACTTAAACGCGAAGACCGCGTGCTCGGGTACCACGGGCCTGATCCAGACCTCGAAGAGCTGCTGACGCCGCGGGATGCCCGTGTCAGGGAAGAACTGGTACATCCCGCGGGGAAAGGCTTCGATGTAGGCGTAGTCACCGTAGTTCATGCCCCGCACCTCGCGCAGCCGCTGGAAGAGTCGACCGTTGGAGGCGCGGTGTTCGCCCAGCCAGGCGCGCGCTAGCCAGAGGGCGGCAAAGTCGTCGTGGCTCCGGGTGACGGTGATCGGGTGGCCGAAAGAAATGGCCGTCGACCGCGTTTCCTTTTCGATGATCTCGATGGTGATGCCGGTGGGCATGGACACAGAGACCGCCGGTGGGGCCGTCGGCGTTCCCAGAGGAAGCTCGGAAAGGGCGGCTGTGATCAGAGCCCAACCATCGTCGCCGAGGTCGCCGGCGCCGCCGAGGGTGAGGTTGGCCTGGGTGTACTGTGTCGCGAGCCATTCGCGGACGTCGGGCGCCGTGATCCCGGCGATGCCGGTTTCGGTGCCGAGGACGGGATGGCCGTACGGACCGGGCCCGAGGGCGAGCGTCTGCAGCCGCTCCTTGCCGAGTTCTTCTTCGTTGTTGGAGCGCAGGTCTTGGACAAGTTCGTTCCGCTGGGCTTCGCGCAGCCGGGAGAAGTCATCGTCGCGGAGGCCGGGCTTCGTGAGCTGCGGCAGCACGATCGGCAGGAAGGCGCGCAGGTTGTCCTTGTGGATAACGCCCGTGAACGTCGTAACTTCTTTGTCGACGCGCGCGGAGAAGGCGCCGGCGATGGGGAAGAGCGCGCGCTTGACCTCGTCGATGCGAAGCGCTTCGCTGCCGCCGTCCGTGACCATTTCCGCCGCCAGGGCGGCAAGGCCTTCCTTGCCGGCGGGGTCGTGGGCCGACCCGACGGCGAAGGCGAGCTTGAACCGCACAAGCGCGGAAGGCGTGTCCTGCCGGACGATGGGCGCGGCGAGCGTCGCGGTGGCCCTGTGACGCGCGAGTGTGGGCGGCGCCGCGAAGGAGGCGCCGAGGCTGGCCTGTGACAGCGTCGTCGCGACCAGGGCGTCGTCGCGCAGGTAGCGGCGCGCGGCGGCCTGGAGGTCGGCCGGCGTGAGCGCGTCGTATCGGCGGTAGAGCGCGTTCAGCGTCCCGTAGTCGCGTTCGTAACGGACGAAGCGCGCAAGGGTGGCGGCGATCGACTCCGAATTATCGAGCGTCCGGGCGAAGCTGTAGCGCGCATGGGACTTGGCCTCGGCCAGCCGTTGGGCGGTGATTGCGGTGTCCCGCGCGCCGCGCAGCGCCTCGAACAGCGCTTCGCGGACAAGCGCCGCGTCAGCCGGGTCCTTGACGCGTGCGAAGACGGTGGCGAGCTCTGGGTCCGCGTTTCCCGGCACGTGCGGGAAGAGTTGGTCGACGACCTGGCGCCGCTCGACGAGGTCCTGGTAGAGGTCCGACGTTGGCCCAAACGTGAGGTCGAAGAGCATGTCGAGGGCCGCGAAGTCGCTCGTGGTGGTCGAGAACGCGGGGGCGTGGAACCCGACCGTGACCCACGGCAGTGTTTCGACCGGCCACGGGACATGCGCAACGACGGCCCCAGTCGACGCGGGTTCGGCCGGGATGGTGGTTGGCGGAGCGCTCCCCGGCCGCCATGCGCCGAAATGCTTCGCGACCAACGGGATGCATGACTCGGCGTCGACATCGCCCGCGAGAATGACGGTGCTGTATTCTGGACGATACCAACGGTCGAAGAAGAGTCGCGAGTACTCGAACTGCTCCGGCATCTGTTCGATGTCGGCAATGAAGCCCATCGTCGTGTGCTTGTACGGGTGCACCTGAAAGGCGTGGTCGCGCTGGACCTCGATAAGCTTGTTGAGCGGGTCAGAGGCGCTCTTGTTGTACTCGCCCAAGATGGCCCGTGCCTCCGTGCGGAAGTCCGCCTCGGAGTAGTCGAGGTTCATGAAGCGGTCGGCTTCGATCTCAAGGATCTGTTCGAGGTCTTCCTTGGCGAAGGTCAGGTGGTAGTTCGTATAGTCATCGGTCGTGTAGGCGTTCTGGCGCGCTCCCGAGCGGGTCACGACCTCCTGATAGGCGTGCGCCGGGAACCGTTTGGTGCCGCGGAACATCATGTGTTCGAAGAAGTGCGCGAAGCCGGACTTGCCCGGTTCGACTTCGTTCCGCGAGCCGGTCTGGACCGGGATCTGGAGCGAGACGAGGTGTGGGAAGCCGGTTGGGACGATGATGACGCGGAGGCCGTTGGGCAGCGTGGTCTGGGTCGCCGTGAACGGAAGGATGTCGCCGGAAGTGCTCATGCGATGATTGAAGCGCACGGGGCCGTTCCCGGCCATCGTGCCGGCGGCCTCCGCCGACAGTCCTGCTCGCTATACGAACCCGGCGCCAGATCAGTCGACTTGACGCACAGGGGCGTATGGCTTAGTCGCTCTCACGCTACGGCAGGTCGTGGCGTTCAACGCCGCCACCTCGACCGAACGGGGCGAAGCTCGTCCAGAAGAGGAGAGTGAACACCAACCCAACCAGCCCGACGACCATGAGGATCACGCCCACCACCTTGATGTCGAGGCCCGAGACGGTCGCCTCCACCGCCCAGGTGAGGATCGCGCCCACCGCGATGAGGATGAGGCTGAGTCCGATGCTTCCGCTAGTCATTCGATCCCACTTTCATTACTTGCTTTTGTGACTTGCTTTGTGCGCTACGGGGTTCCGCGGTGCCGCTAGATGAGTCCATGCCGGCCGCCCCCCTGGCGGGAGGCA